>JBCCMW010000030.1:0-18008 GCA_039026175.1 Pseudomonadota bacterium | reverse complement strand
GCCGAGGCCGGCTTCGCCAAGCTCGGCCACGCCGAGGGCCTGGAGCATGTCCGCCAGCTCAGGCATGAGATCGGAGGAGACGGCGCATGAGCCTGACGATCGAGATCACCGGCTCGGATCCCCGCGCGTCCTCCGAACCGGCCGCGGCGCTCCTGCGCGCGCTCGCCGGCACCGAGCCGGAGCAGGCCGTCACCGAGCCCGGCGGCGCGGTGCGACGGGATCTCGCGACCGCGATATCGATCGCCTCGCTCGTGCTGTCGCTGCCGGGCGCCGTGCTGGCGGTCCTGCAGATCAAGGACCATCTCGACCGTCGCGCGCTGACGGAGCGTGTTCAGGCCGTCCAGCGCGACCTCGAGCAGCGGGACAACGAGGCCACGATCACCATGCCCGACGGCCGGACGCTCGATCTTCGGCGCACGTCTTCAGGCGTCGTCGTCGATGTGATGCTGCGCGATCTCGGCCGGTGAGGCTTCCGAACGAGGATCCGATGCTGATCGTTGACGTCCTCGACAGGCGGGTGCGGCGGCGGTTCGAGGGCAAAGGCGCGGCGATCGATCTGCCGCTGCCCGCTGCCGGCAACGGCGCGGCAGTGGCAGCGGCTTTCGCGGACATCTTCGCCGGCTGGATCGAACGCTACCGGCGCGCCGCGGCGGCCGGCGCGGAGCCAGCGCTGCGCGTGCTGGGCGCCGAGATCTTCGCGTGGCTCGACCAGGTGCGTATTCCGGCGCATCCGGTCGCTCATTCCAACGACATCCGGTCAGGCGTTCCGGGGTATCCGTTACTCTGAGCGCGCGCGTCTGGGCGTGTAATCCAGTTCCCATCGGCGGTCGGAGCCGTCAGGCACCTGACCCCGTCGTTGCAAAGGACCCGCGACGCCGACACCGGCGACGACCACCAATGAGCGCCAAAGGCAGCGGACAGCCACCCGCCGCGCGCGACGCATCGTCAGCGTTGTGGAGCGCACGATACGCCACGCGCCGCTCTTGAGACGCAGAACTCCATCAGCGTGACCAGAGAGGTGCCGACTGACGTAGGTCAGCAAACCACGCTCAGCCGCAGCGATCAGGATCTCGCGACACCCCGGAACCCGTATCCGGATGTCAGCCGAACCGCCGTCCCGATGCCTCGGATTACGCAGCTATACCGCCCAGTCCGGCCTGAGGAGGCAAGCTCACGTGTGGTGATCGGTGGTTTCAGGATCGTCTAATGTCCGGATCTGGGGGGGCGCGCTGTGTTCGAGGAGTGGTGGCGGAGAGAGAGGGATTCGAACCCTCGGATGGGTTGCCCCATCAACGGTTTTCGAGACCGCCCCGTTCGACCACTCCGGCACCTCTCCGCTGGCGGCGAGGCCCATTGCCCCGCCGCGCGCGTGGGATAACGGGGGCATGCGCTCGGTGCAAGGGGTGGGGCCAGGAGCGGGGCAAGGGCTGGGGCAAGGAGCGGGGCAAAGGATGGGGCCGGGGCCGGGATGGCGGGGACGTCGGCTTGACTTTGGTCCGGGTGCTCGCCATTACGCGGCTCTCCGGCGCGCGGCATAGGGCTTAGGCGTCGAGACCGGCGGTGGCGCATGGGCGCGCGCCGCCAGGGACGCTGCCATAGGCGCGGTCACGGGACCGCATGAAACTCCGCAGGGGTGCCGTAGGCGCGGGAACAGAGAGGTGAGACGTGTTTGCGGTCATCAAGACGGGCGGCAAGCAGTACAAGGTCGCGGCCGGGGACGAGATCACGGTCGAGAAGCTGGCGCTCGCGGCCGGCGAGGCGGTGTCCTTCGACGAGGTGCTGATGCTGGGCGGCGACACGCCGACGGTCGGCACCCCGCTGATCGAAGGGGCCTCGGTCAAGGCCGAAGTCGTGGATCAGGGGCGCGGGCCCAAGGTCTATACCTTCCACAAGCGGCGCCGGAAGAGCAGCTCCAAGCGGCTGCGCGGCCACCGGCAGTACCTGACCACGGTGCGCGTCACCGAGATCGTGGCCGGCTGAGCCGAGGGAGCGGACGATGGCACACAAGAAAGCAGGCGGTTCCTCGCGCAACGGGCGCGACAGTGCCGGCCGGCGGCTGGGCGTCAAGAAGTACGGCGGCGAGGTCGTGGTCCCCGGCAACATCCTGATCCGCCAGCGGGGCACGCGCTGGTGGCCGGGCGAGAACGTGGGCCTGGGCAAGGACCACACGATCTTTGCGACGGTCGAAGGCCACGTGAAGTTCCACAAGGGCCTGAAGGGCCGGACCTTCGTGTCGGTGATCCCGGCGCCGGAGGCGGCCGAGTAAGCCGGCACCCCAGGCGGAGCACTTGCGGGGGGATCGGCCGGCGGGCCGGTCCCCTCTTTCGTCTCGGCGCGGCCGTCACGGCCTGCGCCCAGGGCTTCGAGGCACAGTATGGCCTGCACATCGCATCGCCGCCGCCGCTTGGGCCCGCGCGCCGCGACACGCGGCCCGGCGGCGCTGGCCGTGGTGGCGACCGTGCCGGCCCGCCAGGGTGTAGCGGCCCGGATTGGGCACGCGAACACCGTCGCGGCGGTGCCGATGCCGGTGGCGCGCCCGCATGCCTGGCCGATGCGCGAGACGTTGCCATGAGCCCCGCACCCACCATCCAGACATCGCGGCTGTCGCTGCGCCCGCCGCAGCCGTCGGACGCCGGGCCGATGACGCTGTACTGCAGCGACGCGCGGGTGGCGCGCATGACGACGTCGATCCCGCACCCGTATCCACCCGGCGCGGCAGAGGCGTGGCTGTCCAACAGCGAGGCGCGGCGCGGCCGGGCCTGGGCGATCGACGCCACGCCCTCGGGCGGGTCCGAACTGATCGGCATCATCGGTTTTCGCCCGCCGGGGCGCGGCATGGCGCACAGCATCGGTTACTGGATCGGCCCGCCGTTCTGGAACACCGGCTATGCCTCCGAGGCGTTGGACGCCCTGGTCGCCCATCTGATGCGCCACGAAGACATAGAGGCGATCGAGGCGGGCGTGTTCGACGATAATCCTGCCTCGGCAGCCGTGCTGGCCAAGATCGGCTTTCGCGAAACGGGTCGAGTGGCGCACTATTCCGTCGCCCGGGGCGAGAGCGTACCGGGCCGGGCGTTCCGGCTGACGCGGGCGGTGTTCCACCAGGCGACCGGGGCGCACGGCTTGGCCGAGCCTCCGACAAGCGCGAGCTGAGGGACGAGGCAATGCGCTTTCTGGACGAGGCCAAGGTGCACGTGCGCAGCGGCGGCGGCGGGGCCGGTGCCGTGTCCTTTCGGCGCGAGAAATTCGTCGAGTACGGCGGTCCGGACGGCGGCGACGGTGGGCGCGGCGGCGACATCTGGGTCGAGGCGGTCGACGGGCTGAACACCCTGATCGACTTTCGCTACCAGCAGCACTTCTTCGCCGGTACAGGCGGACACGGGATGGGCAAGCAGCGCAACGGCGCGGGGGGCGAGAGCAAGACCCTGCGCGTGCCCGTCGGCACCCAGATCCTGGAGGACGACCGCGAAACGCTGATCGCCGACCTCACCGCCGTCGGCCAGCGGGTCTGCCTGGCGCGCGGCGGCAACGGCGGCTTTGGCAACCTGCACTTCAAGAGCGCGACCAACCAGGCGCCGCGCCACGCCAACCCGGGCCAGCCGGGCGTCGAGCGCGCGGTCTGGCTGCGGCTGAAGCTGATCGCGGACGCGGGGCTTTTGGGCCTGCCAAACGCCGGCAAGTCGACGTTCCTGACCGCGGTCTCGAACGCGCGGCCCAAGGTGGCGCCCTATCCCTTTACCACGCTGCACCCGCACCTGGGCGTCGCCTATGTCGACGGGCGCGAGCTGGTGGTGGCCGACATCCCCGGCCTGATCGAGGGCGCGCACGAAGGCCGCGGGATCGGCGACCGGTTCCTGGGCCATATCGAGCGGTGCGCGGTGCTGGTCCACCTGGTCGACGCGACGGGCGACGATCCGCTGGCCGACCTCGCCACCGTCGAGGCTGAGCTTGCGGCCTATGGCGCGGGCCTCGCCGCCAAACCGCGGCTGATCGCGCTCTCCAAGATCGACGCGCTGCCGGCCGAGGATCTGCAGGCGCTGTCGGCCCTGATGGCCGAGGCTGGGCGCCCGGTGCGCTACTGTCTCTCGGCCGTGTCTGGGGCGGGCATGGCGCCGGTCCTGCGCGCGCTGATGGCCGAGGTGGCCCGGGCCCGCGGTGGCGAGGCGCGGCCCGAGCCCGCCTGGAGCCCGCTGTGACCGACCCCGCCCAGACCGTGAGCCCGGCAGCCCAGCACCTGGCCCGCGCGCGCCGCCTGGTGGTCAAGGTCGGCTCGGCGCTGCTGGTCCGCGACGGGCGCCTGCGAGCGGCCTGGCTGGGCGGGCTGGTCGCCGATCTGGCGGCCGCGCGCGCGCGCGGCGCCGACGTGCTGGTCGTCTCCTCGGGCGCCATCGCGCTCGGCCGCGGGCTGCTCGGCCTGCCGGCGCACGATCTGCCGCTGGACGCGATCCAGGCCGCGGCCGCCGTCGGTCAGACCCGGCTGGCCCAGGCGTGGGAGGGCGCGCTCGACGAGCACGGGTTGCTCGGCGCCCAGGTGCTGCTGACGCTCGAGGACACGCAGAACCGGCGGCGCTACCTGAACGGCCGCGCGACGATCGAGGCGCTGCTCGCCCACGGCGCGGTCCCGGTGGTGAACGAGAACGACACTGTGGCCACCGACGAGATCCGCTACGGCGACAACGACCGCCTGGCCGCGCGTGTGGCGCTGATGGCGGGCGCCGATGCGCTGATCCTGCTGTCCGACGTCGACGGGCTCTACACCGCCGATCCGCGGCGCGACCCGGCCGCGCGCCACCTGCCCGCCGTGCCCGCCATCACCGCCGAGATCGAGGCGATGGCCGGCGAGGCCGGCACCGCGCTCGCCCGCGGCGGCATGCGCACCAAGATGGCCGCCGCCAAGACCGCCACCCAGGGCGGCTGCGCCATGGCCATCGCGCGCGGCGACGTCGACCGCCCTCTGGCCGCCGTCCTTGCCGGCGCGCGCGCTACCTGGTTCGCCGCCCAGGCCAGCCCCGCCCAGGCGCGCAAGGCCTGGATCGCGGGCATGAAACCCATGGGCCGGTTGGTCGTGGACCTGGGCGCCGCCCGCGCGCTGCGGCGCGGCAAGTCGCTGCTGCCCGCCGGGCTGAAGCGGGTCGAGGGTGCGTTCAAACGCGGCGACCCGGTGGTACTGGCCGGCCCCGACGGCACGCCGCTGGGCGCTGCGCTCTCGGGTTACAGCGCCCAGGATGCCGGGCGCATCTCGGGCGCCCAATCGGGCGACATCGCGGGTATCCTGGGCTATCCCGGCCGCGCCGCGGTGGTCCACGCAGACGACATGGTGATATGGGGCACGCGGGCCGACGCAGCCGGCGCCGCCGGGCCCGCAAACGGGGGCGAGGAGACGCCATGAACGAGCACCTGACCACCCCGCAGTCCGCCGACCCCGCCGCGCTGATCGCCGACCTCGGCGCCCGGGCCCGCGCGGCCGCCGCCGTGCTGGCCGAAGCGGCGCCTGGGTCCAAGACCGCCGCGCTGACGGCGGCGGCCGACGCGATCATGGACAGCGCCGCCGCCATTGCCGAGGCGAACGCCGCCGATGTCGCCGTGGCCGAGGCTGCGGGCCAGACCGGCGCCTTCCTCGACCGCCTGGTGCTGACCCCGCCGCGGATTGCCGCGATGGCCGACGGGCTGCGCGCTGTGGCGGCGCAGGGCGACCCCGTGGGCCGCGAGCTTGCCGCCTGGACCGTGCCCTCGGGCCTGCGCATCCGGCGGGTCGCCACCCCCCTGGGCGTGATCGGGGTGATCTACGAAAGCCGCCCAAACGTGACCGCCGATGCCGGGGGCCTCTGCCTCAAGTCCGGCAATGCCGCGATCCTGCGCGGCGGGTCCGAGAGCTTCGAGAGCGCGGCCGCGATCCACGCCTGCCTGCAGCAGGGCCTGACCGCCGCCGGCCTGCCCGTGGACGCGATCCAGCGCATGCCCGTGCGCGACCGCGCCGCCGTCGCCGCGATGCTGAGGGCCACCGGCCTGATCGACGTCATCGTCCCCCGCGGCGGCAAGGGCCTGGTCGGCCTGGTCCAGGCCGAGGCCCGCGTGCCGGTCTTCGCCCACCTCGAAGGCATCTGCCACGTGTACCTCGACGCCTCGGCCGACCCGGCCAAGGCCCTGGCCATCGTGCTGAACGCCAAGACGCGGCGCACCGGCATCTGCGGCGCGGCCGAGTGCCTACTGATCGACCGCCCAGTTGCCGAGACGCTGGGCCGGGACGCCGTCGCCGCCCTGGTCGAAGCCGGCGTGACCGTGCACGGCGCGCCCGAGATCGCGGCGCTCAACCCCGCCGTCGTGCCCGCGGTCGAGGCCGACTGGGGCCGCGAGTACCTGTCCATGGACATCGCCGCGCGCGTGGTCGACGGGGTGGACGGCGCGATCCAGCACATCCGCCAGTACGGCTCGGCCCACACCGACGCCGTTGTGGCCGAGGACGACGCTGTGGCCGAGCGCTTCTTCGCCCGCGTCGACAGCGCGATCGTGATGCGCAACGCCTCGACCCAGTTCGCCGACGGGGGCGAGTTCGGCATGGGCGCCGAGATCGGCATCGCGACCGGCAAAATGCACGCCCGCGGCCCGGTCGGCGCGGATCAGCTGACCAGCTTCAAGTATCTGGTCGAAGGCGAGGGCACCACCCGGCCCTGAGCGCGCCCGGTCAGGAGCCCAGCGCCATCAGCCTGTCCACCAGCGTCGGTCGGCGCATCCAGGGCGCGACGGGCCGCGACCAGAACTGGCTGGGCCAGCGCGCCACGGCGGCGTTCATCGCGGGCCGGGCAAAGGCGCGGTGGGTATAGGCCATGACGGCGCGATCGTCCTGCCACAGTCGTTCAAAGCCCAGGAACTGCAGGCGGAACAGGCTGACGCTCCACACCGCGTCGGCCAGCGTAAAGCGCTCGCCGAACAGCCACGGGCCGCCGCTCTCGCCCAACCGGGCAGCAAAGCGGGCGACGATGGCGCGGGTGTCGGCGACGGCGGCGCGCATCCGCTGGGGGTCGGCGACAAAGGCGCCGCCCGCGGTCTCTTTGGCGATTTTGGCGCCATAGGCCGCGTCCAGCGCCGGGTCCTGGCCGCGAACGCTGTCCCAAGCGCGCGCGACGGCCGTGACCTTGCGCCGATGCTCGCCCCGAAAGCCGAGGCGAAAGAACAGCGGTCGGCGATCACCGTCCGGGTCGGCGCCATAGAGCAGCGCAACATGGGGCGTGCGGTCGACGGCATCGAGCTCGGCCAGGATCTCGGCTTCCAGGTCGGCGGGCAGCAGGTCGGTCCCGCCCTCGACCGTCCGCGCCAGATGCAGGCAGATCTCGCGCGAATCCGCGATGACGCTGCCTTGCCGATGGTCCACCAGCGTGGGCACGACCAGCGCGTCGAAGCCCGTCTCGGCCACCGACGAGCCGCCCTGCCAGCCGGTCGCGGGTCCCACCGCACGCGCCGCCGCCGAGACCAGACGCAGCCGCACGTAATCGGCGTGGTAGTTCTCGTGCCGCGGCGGATCGAGCTCGTTCGAGCGCCAGGCCACCCGCTTTTCGCCCAGCACCGTGCGCACCTTGTTCGAGCAGATCGACAGGCCGAAGTGGAAGAGCTCGAAATCGGTCTCGGCCTCGGCCTCGGCCTCGGCCGTCTCGCCAGGGGCGGTGAGCGCCCCTGCCGCATCGACCATCCGACGCCGGGCGGGCGCGCCCACGGCAGCACGGGCGGCGATGGCCAGCGCCCGAACCCGCTCGGCCGTCACCGTCTGTTTGGTCTCCATGATCGTCATCGCAAAGTGCCTCCGCCGCGCCGCAACTGTGGATCCCGCCGCAAGGATAGGGCGCAAAGGCCGGCGCGCCCGCCCGCCGCGGCTAGAAGAAGCGGGACAGGCGCAGCGTGACGAAGCTGTCGTCGGCGAACACCGAGCTGGGGTTGCGGTCGTCGGTCTCCAGGAACACCGTCGCCTCGAGCTCGGCGCGCCAACTGTCGCCCAGCCGGCGCTCGGCCTCGATCCGGAACGACGCGGGCCCGTCCTCGACGTCCAGGAACAGACCGGCCAGGAAGCTCGTATCCTGCACGTCGTTGAGCGCGAGGCGGGTGCCAAGGAACACGTCCTGCTCCAGCACCGTGCCGAAGGGCGCGGCCGAGAGGAAACCCTCGGCCCGTTCCGCCGCGCTCAGCGGCAGGGTCTCGTCGCGCCCGTCGTAGAGCCCCTCGACCAGCAAGCCGAGATCGGCGTCGCTGTCGAACACTTGGAAGAACGTGTACTCGAGCCCGCCGACGGCGGCGGCGAACAGATCGCCCTGGCCCGCGCGTACCAGCCCCTCGAACTTCCAGAGATACGGCCCGCGCGTCAGCTGCAGGTCCAGCCCGCCCTGGGTGATTACCGGATAGCGCGGTACCAGCGACCCGTCGGCGGCGACCAGCAGGTCAGGCTCGCGCGAGGTGCCGTGAAAGACGTGCGCGCCGATGTCGACGTCGCCGATGAAATGGCTGTAGCGCAGCGCAAAGGACGGGCGGAACTCTTCAAGCCCGCTGGCAAAGCGCGCGCGCTCGGTATCCACCGCCACAGGGCCGCGCAGCCGCCCGTCGATGCCTGGAAACGTGCGCTCGCGGAACACTGGAAAGAAGAACACATCGACCCGGCCGACGTCGGTCTGGCGGGCGAGGTTGACCATGGGCTGGCCCAGGAAATCCTCCTCGTCGATGTCCTCGACGGCGTCGATCTGGTTGACGATGTTCACCAGATGTCGGCTTTCGGTGACGCCCCAGAACACGCGGTTGGCGCCGATCAGCAGCTCCCAGTCGTCCCAGATCCGGCGCAGGTAGGCCTCGCGCACGTCGAAATGGGTGCGCTCTTCGTCCTGCCCATCCAGCCGGAAGAACGGGACGAACTGCAGCTGGGTGTCTCGGTCCTCGCTCTCCCAGGTGATCTCCAGCTCGGCAAAGACGGAGGGCTGGACGTGCTCGAATTGCCCGGCAAAAGCCGGGCTTTCGGGAAAGGCGCGCCCCTCGAAGCCCACGGTCGCCCGCACCTCGATCTGGTCGTAGACGCCTTGCAGCGTCTCCCATTGGGCGCGGGCGGCGGCGGGCGTCAGCGCGAGCGCGACACTGGCCGCGGCGGCGCAGGCCGCGGCCCTCGGGCGATAGACACGCATGGCAGAGAGGTGGCCGGGCGTCAGTTCAGGCGCCGCAGGACGCCTTTGACAAAGTCGCCATCGTCCAGGCCCACGTCGAAGCGGTAGTCGCCGAACCGCAGATCGGTCGCCTTGCCGGTCTGATGGTTGACCATCGTGAACAGGTGCGAACGCCAGACGGTGCCGTACTGGCGATAGTCCTCGAAGGTCTGCGTCTTGAGCAGGCTGCCGCGGCGGTCGTAGTACTCGATCTGGCGGACCTGGAAGTGGGTCTGGTCGTACCAGGCAAGCTGCTTGGTATAGCCCGAGCCCTCGTACAGCGGCGTGCGCTCGACCACGTCGCAGGTGAAGTCGCCGCACGCCTCCTCGCGCACCCAGGTGTAGCTGAACTTGTTCAACTCCTGCGCGGTGATGTCCTCGAACGCGAATTCCGAGCCGACGAACGGGCCCGACTTGTTGGACGACGAGATCCGCTTGGTGCGTTTCAGCGCGGGCAGAAACAGCCACTGATCGTCGGGATCCAGGATCTTGGCGTGGCTCAGCAGCGCGGTGCCGTCGATGTCGCGCGGGCTGGAGAACAGCACCAGCGACTTGTCGCCGACCTCCTCGCTCTCGCGCTCCAGCGTGGTGATCTCCAGCGCGCGGGTGGTGCTGTCGCCGGCGGCGTTGGTCAGCACCATCTCCAGCGACACCCGGCTGTCGCCGAAGCCCACGTCCGAGCGGTCCGAGCGGGCGGCGATCTCGAAGCCCCGGTCGTCGGCCGCCGCAGGCGCAGGCAGGCCGAGCGCGACGGCGAGCAGGGCGGGGATCGTCAGGGCCAGGCGGGCGGTGGCGGTTGTCATCGCGGTCTCCATGGCTGGGAAATGGGCAGGGTGACGGGAAGTGTCTGCGAGCATGTCGGGATCAGGCCGCGGCCGGCGAACCGGCGCCCGCCTCGGCCGGGCCGCGCCGGCCCAGCATCAACAGCGCCGGCAACAGCAGGAAGTCGATGATCAGCGCCAGCACGATGGCGATCACCGTCATCAGGCCGAGATCGACGTTCAGCTTGAAGCTCGAGTAGGTGAGCACCAGAAAGCCCGCCGCCAGGATCGCGGTGTTGGCGATCAGCGCCACGCCGACCGTGTCGAACGCATAGCGGATCGCGTCCTCTGGGCTGCAGTCGCGCTCGCGCCGGGCGCGCTGGTACTTGGTGAGAAAGTGCACGGTGTCGTCGACGATGATGCCGAGCGAGATCGACGCGACCGTGGCGATCGAGAAGCCGACCTCACCCACCAGCAGGGCCCACACCCCGAAGGTCGCCAGGATCGGCAGCCCGTTCGGCACCAGCGACAACAGGCCGAGGCGGAGCGAGCCCAGCGCGCCCACCATGATCAGCGAGATCGCGGCGATAGCGATCGAGGTGCCCAGGATCATCGACTGGACGTTGCGGTCGGTGATGTAGGTGAACATCACTTGCGGCGAGGTCGCCTTGGTCTGTTGCACCGGGGGGAAGGTCTCGGCCACGAACGCCTCGGTGGCGGCCAGGAACGCCTTGGTCTCGCGCGTCGTCACGGGGCCCAGCGTGGCGGTCACGCGGGTCGCCGACTTGTCGAGGTTGATGCGGTCGTTCAGGTCCAGCCCGTAGGGCAGCGACAGCTCGTAAAGCAGCAGGTACTGTGCCGACAGCTCGCGATCGTCGGGCAACCGGTAATAGGCCGGATCGTCGCCGTGAAGGTTCTTGTTCAGCCGCTTCATGATGTCGGTCAGCGCATAGACGTGCGTGACGTTCGGCTGTTGGCGCAGCCACGCGGTGAACTGGTCCAGCCGCTGCAGAAACGCGGGGTCCGAGACGCCACCGACCTCGCCCGCGGGCACCGAGAACTCGATGGGGTAGAGCCCGAAGTGCTCGGCCGCCGCATCGCTGTCGCTGCGGAAATCGATCACGGGGTGGAAGTACTTCACCCACTGGTCGTTGAAGCTGATGGTGGGGATCGCGGCCACCAGCAAGGCGGTGACGATCAGCGATCCCGCCAGCACGCTGCGGCGCCAGGCGATCACCCAGTCGGCCAGCGCGCGCATCCAGCCGCCCTGTCCCACGTCCGCGCGCACCGCCACGCGGACGGGCAGCACGCTCATCAGCGCGGGCAGCAGCGTGATCGAGAACGCCCAAGCCGCGGCGATCCCGACCGCCGTGATGTTGCCCAGGTGCCAGAACGGCGGCGCGTCCGAGAAGTTGAGCGCCAGGAACCCCACGATGGTGGTCAGCGAGGTGATCGAGACGGCCAGAAAGTTGACGCGCATCGCCTCGACCAGCGCGTCGTGCTTGGCCATGCCGCGCTGCATCGCGCTGCGCATCCCCAACAGGATGTGGATAGAATCGGCCACCGCGAGCGTCATGATGACCGTGGGCGCCGAGAACGAGATCGGCGTCAGCTGCACGCCCATCAGCCCGCCCGCGCCCATGCCCACGACGACCGACCCGGTGATCACGGCCAGCGTGGCGACCGTACCGCTGAACGAGCGCAGGGCGACGAAGGCCGCGACCAGCACCACCAGGTACATCAGCGGCACCAGCGAGGCCATGTCGCCCTGCCCGCTCTCGCTGAAGGCGTTGTTCAGCATCGACACGCCGGTCAGCCGGATGGTGTGACCCGGGTGGGCCTCCAGCATCCGATCGCGCAGCGCGCGGGCGGCAGCGGTGGCGGTCGGCACCTCGGCCAGGTCCAGCTCGGGGTACTGCAGCACCACGTTGACCGCGGTGACCGAGGCGTCGGGCGTCAACAACTGGTCGCGCAGCAGCGGCTCGGCCAGCGCGATCGCCTGGCGCCGGGCCATGCCGGCGGCGTCCAGCGCGGCGGGATCGTGCACCAGATCCTCGACGATCAGATCGTCCTCGATCCCCTCGGTCGCCTGGAAATTGGTGATGCTGTCGACGCGGATGGTGAAGGGGATCTGCCAGGCCGCCTCGGTCAGCGCGTGAACCATCGCCAGGGTGTCCTGGTCGAACACCGTGCCGTCCTCGGGCTCGATCACGAACAGGATATTGTCGTTCTTGGTGTAGGTCGCCTGGAAGCGCTCGAACGCCACCAGCTCGGGGTTCTCGGCCGAGAAAAAGACGCGGTAGTTGTTGGCAATGCTCAACCCACCGGCGCCCAGCCCGGCGACCAGCATGGCCACCAGACAGCCGAGCAGCACCAGAAAGCGCCAGGCGATCACCCCCCGGGTCAGCGCCACGGCAAAGCTGTCGAGTTTCAGGCGAAGCTGGGCCATCTGGGGCTCCCGTGGTTGCTCAGGCGGGATCTGCGTCGGCGTCTTGGTCGGGGTCTTGATTGGGGTCTCTGTCGGGGTCTCTGTCTGGGTCTTTGGCTGGGGGGTTGGCGCGCGCGGCGTCGGCGATCGCGTCGGGCGACAGGCGGTCCGCCTCGGTCAGCACGCCCGGGGCGGCCAGCGCCGCCAGCGTGGCATTGGCCACCTGCACCAGCGCCTCGGTCCCCAGCCCCGCGCGCACCCGGACCCCCATCGCGAGCTTGGCGTCCAGCAACAGCTGCGCCGCCTGGCCCGTCGTCAGAGCGGGGTTCAGCACGCCGGCCGCGCGCGCGTGGCACATCGTGATCTCCATCGCGCCGTGGATGCGCGCGAAGTAGTCGGCGATGGCCTGGGCGATCTCGGGATCGTCGCCGCTCTCCTGCGAGGCGACGTGGCAGATGAAGCAGCCCGTCCCCTCGCGGTCCATCACCTCGATCATCAGCGCCAGACAGCGCACCAGTCGGGCGATAGGCGGGGTCGTCGGATCCAGCATGAAGGGCTCGAAGGTCTGGCGCCCCTGTTCGAAGTAGACCTCCAGGGCGGCCAGAAAGATGTCCCGCTTCGATCCGAACCGGCCGTACAGGGCGTATCGGTTCATCCCCGTCTCGGCCACGATCTCGGCCATCGACGTGTCGGTGTAGCCCTTGCGCCAGAACAGGGACATGGCCGCCGTCACTGCCTCGTCATCGCCCAAACCGCCGCCCGCCCGTGCCTGTCGCCGCCCACCGGTCGGCCGGCCGGAACATTAGAACGCCTGTTCTGAGAGGCAACAGAAAAGATACCCATTGGTACCACAATGTCGCAGGGGTGATTTGGGGGACCGAATGGGAACAAAGCCGGACAGATCCGCCGGGTGGGCAGCTTTTCCTCGCCGCAGACTGCCTGCCATCACAATTACCAGAAATATTTGGACCGGAAGGAAACTCGGGCATGATCCGCGGCGACGCAGCGACGCGGTCGGATACACACTTGGCAACGGCAGGGGGCGCTCACGCAGATGACTGCACGCGATAACGCTAGATGACGGCGCAGGATGACGGGCGCCGGGGCGAGACACGGACCCAGCGCGCGGCCACGGCGATCCGCGAACTGATCTTCGAGGGCAAGCTCGCCGCCGGCTCCAGCCATCTGGAGAGCGAGCTTGCCGACCAGCTCGGCATGTCGCGCACGCCCGTGCGCGAGGCGATGCTGATGCTCGAGCTGCAGGGGCTGATCGAGGTTCGCCCGCGCAAGGGTGCCCGCGTGCTTCCCGTCTCGCCGACCGACATGGCCGACATCTACGAGGTGGTGATCGAGCTGGAGAGCGTTGCGGCAGGTCGCGCCGCGGCGCAGCAGCTCGACGCCAAAACGCTGGCCCCGCTGGCCGCGGCGATCGACGACATGGACGCCGCACTCCGCGCGCAGGACCGCGAAGCCTGGGCCGTCGCCGACGACCGGTTCCACGCCGCGCTGGTCGCACTGGGCGGCAACAGCCGGATCAAGGGCATCGTCGAGATGATGGCCGACCAGATGCGGCGGGCGCGCAACGTCACGCTGCACCTGCGGCCGCTGCCCACCGACCATGGCGCCGCCTGCCGCGAACTCTACCGCGTCATCGCGTCGGGCGATGCCGAGGGGGCGCGCAAGCTGCACCGCGAGCAGCGTCGCCGGGCCTCGGCCGAGCTGACCGGACTGCTGGAACGAAACCGCCTGGAAACGATGTGACGTCTGGATCCGCCGGCGCCGCCCGCAAGCGACGCAACAGGGGTCAGCGTTCGAGGCCCACCACCGATACGCGCCGGAACATCGCGTCCCTGGTCGCGGCCAGCCGCGCGTCCAGCGCCGAGGTCAGCGCCACCGCATCGCGCCGCTCCAGCGCGCCCAATATGGGCCCACAGGCGGCGACCAGTCTTTCCAGAGGTGTCGCCGCCACATCGTCGATCTCGGCCAGACGCGCCATGGCGATGGCGTGGCGGCACTCCTCGCGCACCAACTGGTGCACGCTCCGCGCCAGGTAGGGGTTGCGCGAGGCGTCGGCGCACAGCGCCATAAAGTCGAGGTAGCGCCCGGCGCGCAGCTCGCGCGGTCCCAGCGGCGTCAGCGCCACGAGCCCGTTGTAGAGACCGCGCAACTGTACCAGCTCCAGCGCGTCGATCCGCTCACACGCCAGACCGAAGACGGCCGGATAGGTAGACCCCACGGCCTCGAAAATCCCGTCGATCGCGTCCGACGTGACCGACGGGACACAGGCGCCACGACCGCGCAGGTAGCTGGCCGTGCCTTCGGCGACCAGATGCGCGCAGATCTCGCGAATTGGCGTCCGCGATACCCCGAATTCGGCGGCCAAAGCTTCCTCGTCCAAGACCGCGCCGGGCGGGATCTCGGACAGCAGGATTTTCAGGCGGATCCGCCGACGAATTTCGTCCTTTCGGCCCATGCGCTCTCGGCCGAGCGGCCGCTCGCCCCTCTCATTTCGCCATGCCCTCACGCGTCGACCTCCATGAACTTCTGGCTAACGCTAGCGGTAAATTCCTGTTGGGCATGGATAATGGCTGTGATCATCATCACAGAGCGGTGCGACAAACCATTCCACACGCAGACCTCGATACTGAAGAAGCACCGTGCAGCAGCAAACGACCGGCGCGTTTTCACTCTGCGGACAGCCTGCGCCAGTCACACGGCGGACAAATTGTGACGAGAACTGGATTTATCCGATTCCGCCGATGATTAATTCCAGATCGAAACGAACTCTGCCCACGTCACGAACCCGAGCGGCGCGCCGTCGCGTGCATCAGAAGCTCGTGCGCGTCTTCGGCGCTGACATAGCCCAAGAAATGACCATTCCGGTCCAGCACGACCGCCGCGCGCGCAGGCGAGGCGTAGATCTCGGTCAGCACCTGGCCGAGACCGGTGTCGGGTGCGACCAAGGGCGCCTCGGTCTCGATGAACGCGACGACGGGCGTGGTGGGGCCCGTCTCGCCCATGGCCGAGACCAGCCGCCGCCGCGTGATAAAACCCAGCCACATCCCGTCGGCGCCGATCACGGGGAACGCCTGCTGGGCGCTCCGGGTCAGCAGTGCTGCGGCGTCGGCGGCCGTAGCGTCAGGGCCCAGGGTCGGGACGGGGGCGGCCATCGCGTCGCGCGCCCGCAGGCCGGACGTGTCGGCCTGTGCCGTCTCGTGCGCGGCCTCCGCCTCGGCCGCGAAGAACATGAACACCGCGATGAGCACCAGGAACGGATTGGTAAACAACCCGACCAGCGCAAACACGACCGCGGCCGCCTGGCCGACGCGTGCCGCCACCGTTGTGGCCCGGTCGCGGCGCAGAAAGAAAGCCAGCAGCGCGCGAAAGATCCGCCCGCCGTCCAGCGGAAACGCCGGGATCAGGTTGAACACCACCAGCATCACGTTGACCAAGGCGAGCTGACCCTGGATCGATGCCTGGGCGCGGTGGATGTCGGCCGCGCTGGACAGGTCGAAACGCGCGCCGATCAAGCCGATCAGCACCGCGGCGATCACCACGTTGACCAGCGGACCGGCGATCGCGACCACCAGCTCCTGGCCAGGCTTCTGGGGCATCCGCTCCAGCCGGGCGATACCGCCGATCGGCAGCACCGTGATCTCGGGCGTGCGGATGCCGTAGAGCTGCGCGGCAACGACGTGGCCCAGTTCATGCAACACGACGCAAGTGAACACCGCCACGACGAACACCACGCCCAGCAGCACCGCCTCGATCCCCGCCGAACTGCGCGTCAGCGCGATCCAGAACAGCAACAGCAGAAACGTCACATGAACGCGCAGTGCCGTATCGCCGATCTGCAGCAGTCTGAAAGACCACGCCATGCCGTCCTCACTCTGGCCCAGTCTGGTATGTGGACGCGTGACCGGGAAATGGTAACCAAGAGTACACGGACACGTTGTCCGAGACCGTTCGACTGAGCCGCCATGCTGCATTCGGCCCGACTGATCGCGCAACTCGTGGGCGCCCGCCTGGCGCGACGGCTGCTGGATACCCACCCAGAGGCGCAGGAGACGGCGCAGGGCGTGGCGGCCATTGCCGGCTGGGCGCTGGAGATCATGGGCCGCGGCGGTGCGCCCTATCACGACACCAACCACGTCGCGGTTGTGGCCGAGACGGCAGCGCTGATCCTGACCGGGCGCGAGGCCTTGGGTATCCGCACGGACCCCGACGACTGGTACCACCTGCTGGCTGCGGCGCTGCTGCACGATATCGGCTATGTGCGCGGCCTCCTGCCCGGCGACGCGACCGATCGCGTGTCGACCGGGCAGCGGGGCGAGACGATGGCGACCAACGACGACTGCGATGGCGCTCTCGCCCCCCTGCACGTGGACCGCGGGATCGCCATCGTGCGCCAGCGCCTGGCCCATCACCCGCACCTGGACATCCAGCGGCTGGTTGCGGGGCTGGAGCGCACGCGCTTTCCGGTGCCCCCAGGGCCGCTCCACGCCGCCGACGGCGATGAGCCGGGACTGCTGCGCGGGGCCGATCTGTTGGGTCAGCTCGGGGACCGGCGCTACATTCCGCGGCTCTGCGCCCTGGCGCGCGAACAGCGCGAGGAGGGCAATGCAGACATGACCGCCGAGGCGCTGTGGCAGTCGCTGCCGGCCTTCTATAGCAGCGTGATCGCGCCCTACATCGGGCCGTCCGAGGCGGCGCTGGCGGCCACGCCGGACGGGCGGGCGCTGTTGTCCCGGCTGGCGCGCTACCGCGCGGGCGCCCGCGCCGGCCGGCGGCGCATCTCGATGGACTCGCCCGCCTGCCGGCCGGCCGGCCGGCCGCGCCGCAGCGTCAGGCGTCGCGCTTGGGGATGACCAGGCGTTTTGGGCGGCGGCGGCGCGCCTCCTCGAACATCGGGCCCACGTTGCGCGCCACTTCGGTCACCATGTTCAGCCGCATGATGTGGCGGATCAGCGGCTTGCTCTGCGCCACCTCGACCAGCTCGGGCACCAGCGCCGGGTCGTCGTACTGCGGCATCAGGTACGCCAGCGGATCGCCCCGGCGCAGGATCCAGTCGCGCGAGGGGTCCTGCCACTCCAGGATCGCATTCAGCGGCCGGGGCCAATTCTCCAGCGGGAAGCGGCCCGACACCAGCGTCCCCGGCCAACGGCGTAAGGCGGGCGACAGGAACGGCGGCATCAGCTGCAGCCGGCACGGCTCGTCCGACACCATGACCAGGTTCAGGCTCATCTGGCAGGCTGGCAGCTTTGGGTCGCGCTGCGCCTCGGGCAGGATGGGCGTGACCAGCAGGTCGAAGGCCTGCTGCGAGATCGAGCGCGGCTCGGCCACCCGTTGGAACCGTGGCGGCAGGCCGGGCTGGCGCACCAGCTTGATGCGTACATTAAAGGCCGCGCGCACGACCAAGAGCCGGCGGCCGAGCCCGTCCTCGCCTGTCGGAGACGGGAGGCTCGGATGACCGGCCGGCACCTCCAGCGCATCCAGCGGCGCGGGCGGAATGAAAGCCAGTGCCATCTGCGGCGTGTCGCACTTCCAGCCGAGCGGCACGGTGCGGCGCACGCCGGCCAGTGAGGGCGTCCCATCGAGCGCCCCCGCCGGCGCCCCGCCGAGCGGCCCACCGCGCGCCCCATCGCGCGG
>JBCCMW010000029.1:0-18127 GCA_039026175.1 Pseudomonadota bacterium | reverse complement strand
TCGGCGTCAGCCCGACGCGCCCGCGTCGGGTGCCGACGTCGAGCTTGCTCGCGGTCTTCAGCATTTACGCCGCCTTGACGTTGAGCGTGGCGGGGCGGTTGAACACCCGCGCGCCAAGATCCTCGAAGTCGAGCCGCATCCGGTCGACCACGCCGTCGAAATAGCTCAGCGCCGCCGACGCCGGGATCGCCACCGCCATGCCGGCAGCCGTGGTCAGCAGCGCCTCCCAGATACCGCCCGCCAGCGTGGCAGGGTCGGCCGAGGCGCCCGAGGCCTGCAGTGCCTGGAAGGCGGCAATCATGCCCAGCACGGTGCCGAGCAGGCCCATCAGCGGCGCCAGCGTCGCGATCACGTCCAGCGTGCGCAGGCCCGAAGCGGCGTCGGCCAACAGTCCCTTGGCCACCCGCTCGGTCTCCTCGCGGGCGCGGCCCTCGTCGTGGGGATAGGTGCGCACGGCCTCTACCGCGGCGTTGACCAGCGCGCAGCGCACCGATTTGGTACCGTTCAGTACCGCTTTGGCCCGCATCGGATCACCTGCGGCCCAGGCCTCGATCGCAGCCTCGGCGGCGCTGCGCTCCCACGCGCGCATGCCCAGCAGCGACAGGAACTTGAACAAGATGACGGCGATCGACAGCACCGAGACCAGGAAGATCAGCCACAGCATCGGGCCGCCCTGCAGGACCAGGTCCAGCGCGCCCGCGACCACGCCCTCGGCCGCGGCCCCGGTTCCGGTCCCAGACCCGGTTTCTGCCGCGTCGGCCTGCGCCGCCGCCACGTCCGCTGCTGCCTCCGCTGCAGCCGACTGTGCAAAAACCGTGATCATCGCCATGGCACCCATCCCCTGCACGCCACCGGCACACCCCCTGCCGACCAACTTCCTGTCTGACGTGCTGCCGCCTTAACCGCTAGTCTGATCAGGGACGATGATGGCCACAACGTGGCGTATGCTTTACGAAATGGCGCAGCGCGCGGCCACGTCCGCCCCCGGGCAAGGGCGTGCCCCGCGAAAAACGAAACGCCGCGCGGCCGTTGCGACGGCGACGCCGGCGGTTGCGGGCGGATCGAGGGCAGGGGTGCGCATGCTGGCGCCTCTGACGGTGCCGCGGCGCGGTGCGCGCAGTGGTTGTCCGGCAGGCGGTTGGGGCAGGGACCGGTCCGAGCGTGTCGAGCGGGCCCCTGGCCGGGGCAAACCGGCCGGCGAGCGTGCACCTGGCCGGGGCAAACCGGCCGGCGAGCGCGTACCTGGCCGGCGAACCGGCCAGGTACCTGTGTCAGCGTGGCGCCAGAGACACCGGGCCCGCCGGCCCGGCTTCCGTGCGCTCGGCTCAGCTCACTGATAGCCGACGCTGTCGTAGATCGCCTGCGCGGCCGCCTGGTTCTCGCCCAGCACGTCCAGCGACAGCGTGTCCTGGCGGAACAGGCCCAGCGCCGCCACGTTCGGGCCCAGCTCGACGCCCGGCACCGCCGGATACTCGTTGTTGCCGTCCGAGAAGTACTGCTGCGCCTGCGGCGTCGACAGGTACTCGAGGAACGCGATGGCGTTCTCCTTGTTCGGCGCATGCGCGGTGACCGCGGCGGCCGAGATGTTCACGTGGGTGCCGTAGGTCGACTGGTTGGGGAACACCCAGCCGATCATGTCGGTGCTGCCGCTCAGACCGTCGACACCGCCGCCCAGGCCGCGGGCATAGTAGTAGGTGTTCGACACCACGATGTCGCACTCGCCCGAGACGATCGCGCGCAGCTGGTCGGTGTCGCCGCCCTGCGGATCGCGCGAGCGGTTGTCCCACATGCCCTTGGCCCACTCGGTGGCGACCTCTTCGCCGTGATGGTCGATGATCGCGGCCATCAGCGACAGCATGTAGATGTTGCTGCCCGAGCGGGTGCAGACTTGGCCCTTGTACTTGGGATCGGCCAGCGCCTCATAGGTCTTCGGCGGCTCGCTGACGCGGTCCTTCGCATAGAAGATGATCCGCGCACGCTGCGAGAAGCCGTACCACACGCCCTCGGGGTGACGCAGGTGCTCGGGTATCGCGGCGTCCAGCACGTCGCTCTGGACAGCCTGCAGTACGCCGGCCTGCTCGGCGCGCCACATGCGGCCCGCGTCGACGGTGATCAGCAGGTCGGCGGGGCTGTTCTCGCCCTCGGTCTCGAGCCGGGTGATCAGGCCGTCGGCCTTGCCCTCGATCCGGTTGACCTCGATCCCGGTCAACGCGGTGAAGTCGCTATAGAGACGCTCGTCCGTATCGTAGTGGCGCGACGAGTAGATATTGACCACCTCCTGCGCAGCCGCGGGCGACGCGAACAGCACCAGCGAGGACAGTGCCAACGCGGCGACCGACCCTGGGCGGAGGGCGAAACTCGTACGGTTTTTCATGGTGGGTCCCTGAGCATGATTGGACGAAGGTATTATGGCGAGGGTGCCGCCGCCCGGATACCCGCCCTTATCCTATCAATCAAGTCGGGTTTGCAGGCCGATAGCGCTTTACCTTACGGCCCTACCTAAGGTTACCGCCGGTGGGGTGGCCCCGCCCGTCGTGCGTCCCCGCCGGTCGCGCTGCCCCCGATCGCGCGGCGCAGGTCGCCTCGCGCTGCCCACGGCATCGCCGACAAACGCTGTTGCGACGGATGGTGCGGTCGAGAAGACTCGAACTTCCACGGGTTTTACCCCACAGCGACCTCAACGCTGCGCGTCTACCAATTCCGCCACGACCGCGACGCGCGCTCTGTAGGGTATCGCAGCCACCGCGCGCAAGCCCCAGGGCCGCCGGGCCATGCCCCGCGGCGGCGCTCGTTCAGTCGCGGCGGCAGGGCAGGACCAACAGCTCGTGGATCTCGACATGCGCCGGCTGGGAGAGGGCGAACAGGATCGTGCCCGCTACGTCGTCGGCCGTCAGCGCGCCGGGCTTGGGCGTGTCGAAGAACGGCGTGTCCACGAGACCCGGCTCGATCACGGTGACGCGGACCCCCGTGCCCTCCAGCGCCGCGCGCATGTTGTAGCCATAGCCGTTGGCCGCCCATTTGGTGGCGCCGTAGAACGAGCCCGGCAGCGCGCGCCGACCCGCCACCGAGCCGGTGATCAAGAAGTGCCCCACGCTGTCGCGCAGCGCCGGCAGCGCGGCCTTGGCGGTGTGGGCCAGCCCGCGCAGGTTGGTGTCGGCCATGGCGGCCCACTCCTCGGGGTCCCCGCCTTCGATCCCCGGGGCCTTGGCGCCGAGGCCTGCGTTCGCCAGCACCGCGTCCAGCCGGCCGAAACGCGCCACCGCCTTGGCGACCAGGGCCGCGCAGTCGTCGTAATGGCGCACGTCGCAGTCCACCGCCAGCGCACGCTCCGCGCCGATGTCCGATACGAGATCGGCCAGCTTGTCGGCCCGCCGTGCGCCCAGTACCACGCGCCAGCCCGCCGCCGCCGCCGCGCGGGCCGTCGCCGCCCCGATCCCCGAGGACGCGCCCGTGATCGCCAGAACCTTGTCCATCCGTTGCTCCCGTCATAGCGACATGGCCAGGGTGGGCGCCGCATCGGCGTCACCCGGACGGCGGCAGGATAGAGCGTGACCGAGGTCTTTCCCCCCCAACAGGCGATCCCCGTCGCCCTCCCGGCCGATCCCGCGCTGGGCGCGGTCGAGTGGGCCGTGGCGCCGGGGCTGACGCCCTATGCCGAGGCGCTGGCGGCGATGGAGGAGCGCGCGGCGCTGATCGCCGAGGGCCGCGCGGCCGAGCGGCTGTGGCTGGTCGAGCACCCGCCGCTCTATACCGCCGGCACCAGCGCACGGCCCGAGGATCTGCTGCAGCCCGGGCGCTTTGCGGTGCACCCGGTGCGCCGTGGCGGACAGTACACCTATCACGGGCCCGGCCAGCGCGTGGTGTACGTGATGCTCGACGTCGGGCGTCGCGGGCGCGATGTCCGCCGTTTCGTCGCAGCGCTCGAGCGCTGGGTGATCGCGGCGCTGGCCGAATTCCAGGTGCGCGGCGAGGTGCGGGCCGGGCGCGTCGGCGTCTGGGTCGCCCGGCCCGACCGCCCGCCCGCGGCCGACGGCAGGCCGGCCGAGGACAAGATCGCGGCCATCGGCGTGCAGCTTCGTCGCTGGGTCAGCTTCCACGGCATCGCCGTGAACGTCGACCCAGATCTCGCCCACTTTGCCGGTATTGTGCCCTGCGGGATCGCGGGGCACGGGGTGACCAGCCTGGTCGACCTGGGCCTGCCGGTCACGCTGGCCGACCTGGACGTCGCCCTGGCGCGCACCGCCGGGTCGGCGCTGGGCGTGCGGTTGGGCAGCTAGGCACGGGGCCCGTGCCGGCGCGACACCCGCGACAGGGACACGAGGGCTGCGTCCGGGCCGGCATGGCCGCAGGACGGACGGGGACAGGCGCGGATGGACGTATCGGTGGTCTCGCTGCTGGTCGACGTGGTGTTCGGCCCGCAGTTCCTGTCGCTGTGCGCGGTGCTGATGATCGGCTACCTGGCGATGCACCGCGTCGGCCGGCGCGAGGCCGAGGCACCGCCCTACGAGGTGAACGGCAAGCGCGTGGTCATCGGCCGCTACCACGTGTGGATCGGTGTGACGATGCTCGTCGCCTCGCTCGGCGCCTTCGTGTTCGTGGCGGGCTTCTTCGGCCCGCTCGGCCTGCGCGAGGTTGCGCTGCTGTTTCCGGCCCTCGCAGCGCTGCGCATCGCGCTCGATCTCGGCTCGCGGCGGTTGATCTACGACGATGTCGGGCTCGAGCTCTCGGGCCTCATGGTGCGCCCGCGCCGCCTGCGCTGGGCCGATCTGCGCCGGGTGCAGCGACGCTCTCGCAGGCTGGCGGTGCTGGAGTTCGACGACGGCGACCGGGTCGTGGTGACCGAAGGCTATCGTGGCCGCGACGCGCTGATAAACGAGGCCGAGATCCGGCTGTCCGCCGATAAGTTCTGAGCCGCAACCGCAGACGGCTGGTACAGAAAAACCCCGGCGCGGCGCACCGGGGTTCTCCGATCCACGGGCAGGGCCAGGCGCGCCACGGCGCCCGGCCCAACCGGTATCACATCATGCTGCGGGCCAGCTCGACATACTCGTCGCGGCGCTGCTTCGAGCGGCCGGGGAAGCGCGCCTTCTCGATCGCCTCCAGGCCGGCGTCGCTGTCGCCGACGATGATCAGGCCGATCATGCCGGTGGCATAGTGGGGGGTGCACTTGTAGGCGTAGACACCCTCGACATCGAAGGTGATCGTCACCTCCTGGTTGATCTTGCCCTTCCAGCCCTCGGCGCCCTCGGGCACGAGGTCGGCGATCGACTCGGCATTATGGCCCTTCGCGGTGGGCACGAAGGTGACGGTATCGCCCGGCGCGATCCTCAGCACTGCCGGCTCGAAAACCATCACGTCGCCCGAGTCGCTGCGGTTCAGCATCTGAACCTGGTGGTCTTCAGCTGCGGCTACCCCGGCGGTGGCTAGCATGATGGCGGCGGCGGTCAGCGTGTTGCGGAGCATGTCTCCTCCTCACATTTTCAACCTGAGACGTCAGGCACACCTTACTCTGTGGCGAGCGTGTCCATAAACGCACCAGCGCGTTGCAACAAGCTAAACAATACTGTGATGCCGCCCCAGGGCCCTGCGCCGATGCGACACGGCGCGGCCGCGTCCCACGGTGCAACAGTGGTAACCCCCGATCGCTACCGTGCGCGATGCTCTCAGGCGCCCCAAGCCGGCGCCCGTAGTCGCCGCCCCGGGGGGGTCACGGCGCGGACGTGCTGCGCCGACCGATGCGCTGCGCTCCGTCTGCGACGATTGGCCGAGCGCTGGGAAGCCTGCAACCGTTGCCCGGGCCCACCGGGCGCGATAGCAGTCTTGTGAAGACAGAAGGCGATTTCGCCTTCCGAAAAGGAGTCTGCCATGGCCGACGCGGCAGTGCATGCGCACGACCACGCCAAGCCCGATTTCTTCACCCGTTGGTTCTGTTCGACGAACCACAAGGACATCGGTATCCTCTACCTGATTACCGCCGGCGTCGTCGGGCTGATCTCGGTTGCCTTCACCATGTACATGCGCCTCGAGCTGATGGAGCCGGGCGTTCAGTACATGACGTTCGAGGACGGCACCCCGAACGGCCACATCTGGAACGTGATGGTCACCGCCCACGGCGTACTGATGATGTTCTTCGTGGTGATCCCGGCGCTGTTCGGCGGCTTCGGCAACTACTTCATGCCGCTGCAGATCGGCGCGCCCGACATGGCGTTCCCGCGGCTGAACAACCTCAGCTACTGGCTGTTCACCGCCGGCTCGACGCTGGCGATCCTGTCGGTGTTTGTGCCGGGCGGCAACGGGCAGATGGGATCGGGCATCGGCTGGGTGCTGTACGCGCCGCTGTCGACGCGCGAGGACGGGATGTCGACGGATTTCGCCATCTTCGCGGTGCACCTGTCGGGCGCCTCGTCGATCCTGGGCGCGATCAACATCATCACGACCTTCCTCAACATGCGTGCCCCGGGCATGAGCATGATGAAGGTGCCGCTGTTCGCTTGGTCCATCTTCATCACCGCGTTCATGATCCTGCTGGCCCTGCCTGTGCTCGCGGGCGCGATCACGATGCTGCTGACCGACCGTAACTTCGGCACGGCGTTCTTCGACCCGGCCCAGGGCGGCGACCCTGGGCTCTACCAGCATATCCTTTGGTTCTTCGGCCATCCCGAGGTGTACATCCTGATCGTGCCGGCCTTCGGCATCATCAGCCACGTGATCTCTACATTCTCGAAGAAGCCGATCTTCGGCTACACCGGCATGGTGTTCGCGATGGTCGGCATCGCGGTGCTCGGCTTCGTCGTCTGGGCCCACCACATGTACACCGTCGGCATGTCGAAGAACGCTCAGGCGTACTTTATGCTGGCGACGATGGTGATCGCGGTGCCGACGGGCATCAAGATCTTCTCGTGGATCGCCACCATGTGGGGCGGCGTGCTGGATCTGCGCACGCCCATGCTGTGGGCGATCGGGTTTCTGTTCCTCTTCACCGTCGGCGGCGTCACCGGCATTGTGCTCAGCCAGGCCGGCATCGACCGCGCCTATCACGACACCTACTATGTGGTGGCACACTTTCACTATGTGATGTCGCTCGGCGCCGTGTTCGGCATCTTCTGCGGGATCTACTACTGGATCGGCAAGATGTCGGGCAGGCAGTATCCCGAGCTGTACGGCAAGATACACTTCTGGAGCATGTTTATCGGCGCGAACATCACGTTCTTCCCGCAGCACTTCCTGGGTCGCCAGGGCATGCCGCGCCGATACATCGATTATCCCGAAGCGTTCGCGCTGTGGAACTACGTCAGCACTATCGGCGCCTTTATCTCGATGGCCTCGTTCCTGTTCTTCCTCTACGTGATCTACTACACCCTCACCAAGGGCGAAAAGGTCACCGAGCCTAACTACTGGGACGATGACCTGGGCACGCTGGAGTGGACACTGCCCAACCCGCCGCCCGAGCACACCTTCGAGACGCTGCCCAAGCGCGAAGAGTGGGACAAGCAACCGGCCCACTGACCCGGTGCGCGACGTCCAGGATACCGCGGCCGGGGTCGACGCCCCGGCCGCTGGCCTCTGGGCCGACCGCGGCGACGCGCCGGCCTACGCGGCCGAGCTTTGCCCCAACCGTTCGCTCTCCCGGCGCGGGCAGCGTCGCTTCGTCTGGCTGCTGGCCGGCTCGTTTTGCGTGCCGCTGTTGCCGCTGGTCGCCACCCCCGTCATCTGGATCCCGATGGCCTTTGCCGCGCTCGCCGTGGGTTTCATGGCGTGGGCGCTGGGGCGCAATAGCGCCGATGCGATGCTGGTCGAGCGCATCGCCGTCTGGCCCGACGAGATGCGGGTCGAGCGGATCGAACCCTCGGGGCGCGTCCTGCGCTGGTCGGCCGACCCCTACTTCGTGCGCCTTACCCTGCACGCGGATGCGCGGCCCGAGCAGTACCTGACCCTCAGGGGCGGCGGACGCGAGATCGAACTCGGCGCTTTTCTCAGCCCCGACGAGCGCGTGCGCCTGGCCGGCGAGATCGAAGCCGCCATCCGCCGCGCTCTCCCCCGCTTCGAGCCCGCCCCCCGCTAAGACACGCCGCCACCCCACGGCACGGCGCGATGCGCGGATGCCGGGCCGGGTCAAGGATCGCCGCCAGGCGACGGGCAACGCCCGCGTGTCCTTGAGGCGGCCCGGCACCCGCACCACGCTCGAACAGAAGCCCCCAGGGCTTCTCTCAGCCCACCCCCTTCCCCTTGGCGGCGCGACCAGGGTCCCGGCCGGGCACCCGCTGTCGAGCATCGCGGCGACCAGCCGCGATTCCGCTTGGTCGGAGGCCACGCGAACCGGGCGCTGGGCGACGCGCACCGCTTTTCGCTGGGCGAAGGTTTCACCGACCTGCAAGAGACCGCAATCGTGCCCTGCGACCGGTCCGCGCAGAGCTTTCGAAAGCCACCTTCGGCCTGTGAAAAGATCGCAGAAACAGCGGCTTAGCGTGACGGTCTGCCGCAGCGACGACCCTGTTCGCGTGTCGCGCAAGGCCGACCTCACGCGCACGCCAGCGCACCCCTGCCTGGCGACCGACAGGAGAGAGAAATGCTCAAGACCCTGATGACCGGCGTTGCCGTTGCCGGCCTTCTGACCCTGGTCGCACCCACCGCCCACGCCGACGGCCACCTCAAGGACATCGTCGCCACCGCGGTCGAGGCCGACGGTTTCGACACCCTGGTCGCAGCGGTCACGGCCGCGGGCCTGGTCGAGACGCTGCAGGGCGAGGGTCCCTTCACGGTGTTCGCGCCCACCGACGAGGCATTCGCCGCCCTGCCGGCCGGCACGCTGGACGATCTGCTGAAGCCCGAGAACAAAGACCAGCTCGTCGCGATCCTGACGTACCACGTCGTGCCGGGCAAAGTGATGTCGAGCGACCTGGCCGGTAAGACGATGGCCGTCGAGACCGTGCAGGGCACCACGGTCGACATCGACGCGACCGACGGCGTGACGGTCGACGGCGCGACGGTCGTCGCCGCCGACGTCGAGGCGACGAACGGCGTGATCCACGTCATCGACGCGGTGATCCTGCCCTGATCCCACCGCCCCGGCGGGCCGGGCGCTCCGCCGGGTTTCACCGTGCCCCTGCCCGTTTCCACCGGGCGGGGGCGTTTTCTTTTTGAAACCGACGCAAGGTGAAACCGTACGCGCGGCAGGGGCGCAAGGGGGGCAGTGCGTCCCTCAGCCCCGATGCTGCGGGCGGGCGGCGCGCGTCAGACAGGAGGGACAGAAATGCTGTTCAACATCACCCGCCGGACCGCCGCTTTGGGCATGGGCGTCGCCATGCTGGGCCTTGCCGCCTGCGCCGACACCGAGACCGCGACCGCCGTGGCGCCCAAGCCCGACATCGTGGACACCGCCGTGGCGGCCGACGATTTCAACACCCTGGTCGCCGCCGTCCAGGCAGCCGGTCTGGTCGACACGCTCAAGGGCGACGGCCCCTTCACGGTGTTCGCGCCGACCGATGCGGCGTTTGCCGCGCTGCCGCCGGGCACCGTCGAGACGCTGCTCCTGCCCGAGAACAAGGACCAACTCGTGGCCGTGCTCACCTACCACGTGGTGGCGGGCAAGGTGATGTCGGCCGATTTGGCGGGCAAAAAGCTGAGCGTGCCCACGGTGCAGGGCTCGGAGGTCGACATCGACGCGACCGACGGTGTCATGGTCGACGGCGCCACCGTGGTGGCGGCCGACATCGAGGCCAGCAACGGCGTCATCCACGTCATCGACGCGGTGATCCTGCCCTGACGGGTTGGCCCCGTCGGACTGGTCCCGTCGGACTGGCCCCGTCGGACTGGCCCGTCGGACTGGCCCGTCGGACTGGCCCCATCGGATCGGGTTCGACGGATGGCCGCGGACGATCCGGCACCCCGCGGGGTGTGCGACAGGCGCGGCGGGCGGGTTATCCCGCCTGCCGGCCGAGCGCCGCGTCTGCCTGCCGCTGGCCGCCCCACGCGATCGTCCTGCCCGAGACCGGCCAGCCAATGGGCCCGCTGGCCGGCCTGCAAGTGGTCGGCGCCTGCGGGACGTCAGGTGAACGCGTTGATGGCCGCGTTGATCGGCGTAAAGATCGCCCGCGTCATCAGGTCCAGCACATAACGCAGGAAGGCCCGCGTCACTTGGCCGGCCGTGACCCCTGCGTTATAGGCGCCCCGGCCCAGCCAGCGCAGCGCCAAGCCGATCCAGCGCAGCGCCGACGATCCGATCTTGCCCGCCATCTCGACCGCCTTGGTCAGCAGCCAGGCCATCAGATCCAGCGTTGTCGCCGCCACCCCGATCACAAATTGCACGCTGACCGCCACCAGCTTGAGCAGCGCCTGCAGCGCCTTGCCCAGCGCCCAGAGCCCCAGCGAGGCGCCCGGGATCCGCGTGGCGCGGCCCGCTTCCTCGAGCCAGTAGTCCAGCCCCTGATGCGACTTGTAGCCGGCGCCCTCGCGCGTCAGCGCCGTCCAGTCGCTCTCGCCGACCTGGCGGATGTAGTTGCTCTCCATGTCGTGCGCGCCGACCGAGATGCGCCCCGTCGAGCCGCCGACCCGGATGCCGTCGGACGGCGAGTTGGGATGGAAGAACGGGAACAGCGGCACCATCGGCACCGGGTCGCGCAGATCGTAGACCCGATAGACGTTGTTGGGGCCGACGGCGCTGCGCACCTTGCGGCTGAAGTCGTAGAAGCCCGGCCGCGGGGCGCCATAGGTGTAGAGCGCCACGCTGCGCCCCGCCAGCGCATAGTGCGTGGCCATGTGGGTGGCGATCGCGCCGCCCAGCGAGTGGCCGACGACGTGCAACAGGTCGGTGCGCGAGCCGGTCACCGCGGCGTCGACGTCGGGCAGGATGCTCTTGAACACCCGGTTAAACCCCATGTGCACCACCGTGCCGCCCGGGCCCGGCGTCACCCCCATGTTGCCGTTGGTCAGCCAGTCGCGCAGCGAGGTCTTCTGCGTGCCGCGGATCACCACGGCCTTTTCGGTCGGCGCGCCCTTGCGCTGGAGCACCATCGCGAAGTTCGAGTTGCGCTTCATGAACTTCGGGCCGACACCCGAGCGACCCTTGATGGTGTCGCCGACCGGAGCCCAGCGTGTGTTCAAGTCGCCGACGGCACCCGCCATGATCTGGTCCGGGTCGTCGAGCTGCAGGCCGCCGTAGATCATGTTGGCCATCAGCGCGCTCTCGCGCGGGCGAAGGGCGGTTACGGGCATTCGATCTCTCCGGTTGGGTGAGTGCCAATTCGGCGGGCGGGCGCCGGCCGCTCAGTCTTGGTCGGCCACGCAGGTGCCCCAGTAGAGCCCGCCGTCCCCCGGCTCGGCGTCCACACGGCACACGATCTTGGTCGGCTTGCCCTCCAACTCGGCATGCCGCTCGGGTGAGTTCTTGATCGCCTGCCATAGCAGCACGTCGCCGCTCTCGGCGTGGGCCGTCATGCGCTGCACCGTCGGCTCGCTGCCCGGCAGCAGGCTGGCAAAGAATCCCGGCGTCTCGGCGATCTCGGGAAAGGCGAAGCGGCCGGTGCCGTCGGTCGTGGCCTCGTCGCCCGCCTCGCGGCTGCCGCGCCGCCAGTTGCGCGAGATCCGGACCCCGGTGGCGGGGCTGCCGTCGGCGTGCACCAGCCGGCCGTCGACGGCCGAAAACAACACGATTTCCTTGGCCATCGCCGGCCCCCCCGCTGTGATGACACCGAAAGAGACGGCGAGCACCAGGAGGACCGCGGCGCCCCGCGCCAGCCATCGTTCCATGCTGTCCTCCACCTCGTCCCGGTCTTGCTTTTCTCAACGCCAATCGCGGCGAAAACGGGCGCGACTGTGCCCAGATTCTTGCCAATAACTGCGTGCTTTGGCCATTTTGCCCGTCTGGCGGGTGCATGCTGCAGTGCGCTGCACGCAGCGGCTGTTGCGCTGTCCGCCGGACGCTGCACGCCTGCCGCGAACCACCTGCACGCACCGCTTGTGCTGTCGCGGGCGGGCGCGCGATACAGCCGCATCCTGGGGGGCGGCACCGCTCCCACCACCGCCCCGATCAGCCGTGGGAGCGTGCCGATGAGCGAGCAGGCCGCCAGCATCGAGCCCGACGACGAACGCGATGACGACTATCGGCTGGACCCTGCCCTGGTCGACTCGGCGATGGACGCGCTGGACGCCAAGGACCGCGATGCGGTGCGCGGCATCGTCGAGGGTATGCACGTCGCCGACCTCGCCGACCTGATCGAGCAGATCGGCACCGAGCGCCGCCGCCGCTTTGTCTCGTTCGCCTGGGCCGATCTGGACCACGGGGTGCTGGTCGAGCTGGAAGAGGGTGTGCGCGACGAGATCCTCGGCCTGTTGAAGCCGAACGAGCTGGTCGAGGCCGCGCGCGAGTTCGAAACCGACGATGTCGTCTATCTGCTCGGCGATCTGGAGCCTGAGCAGCAGCAGCAGGTGCTGGCCGCGCTCGACCCGGCCGACCGGATCGCCGTCGCCCGCTCGCTGAGCTACCCCGAATACTCGGCCGGGCGGCTGATGGAGACCGACTTCGTGCGCGCGCCGTCGTTCTGGACGGTGGGCCAGATGATCGACTTTATGCGCGCCTCGGACGATCTGCCCGATCAGTTCTACGATATCGTCGTTGTCGACCCGTCGATGAAGCCCGTGGGTCTTATCCCGCTGTCGGCCGTGATCTCCAGTCGCCGCCCCGTCACGCTGGGCGCCATCATGCAGACCGATTTCCGCAGCTTCCACGTGGAGGACGCGCAGGAGGTCGTGGGCTACGCCTTCAAACAGTACCACCTCGTCTCGGCCCCGGTGACCGACGAGGACGGTCGGGTGGTGGGTGTGATCACCATCGACGACGCGGTCGAGGCGATGGACGACGAGGCCGAGGAGGATCTCAAGCGCCTGGGCGGCGTCGGCGACGAGGAGATCTCGGACGACGTGATCGCCATCGTCAAACGCCGCTTCCCGTGGCTGGCGGTGAACCTGGCGACGGCGATCCTGGCCTCGCTGGTGATCGCCCAGTTCGAGGACACCATCGCGCGGGTGGTGGCGCTGGCCGTGCTGATGCCCATCGTCGCCTCGATGGGGGGCAACGCGGGCACCCAGTCGCTGACCGTCGCGGTGCGGGCGCTTGCGACCCGCGATCTGACGCCCACCAACGCCTGGCGCGTGGTGTGGCGCGAAACCGTGGTCGGGTTCCTCAACGGTGCAGCCTTCGCCGTGGTCATGGGCGTCGTCGCCGTGCTGTGGTTCGGCGATCCCAGCCTCGGCGGCGTGATCGCGGTGGCGATGGTGGTCAACCTGGTCGCCGCCGGTCTGGCAGGCATCCTGGTCCCCCTGGTGCTGGACCGGGTGGGCGCCGACCCCGCGCTCGCCTCGGGCACGTTCGTCACCACGGTGACCGATGTCGTCGGCTTTCTCGCCTTCCTCGGCCTTGCCGCGCTGGTCCTGCTGTGAGCGCGGTCGCCGGCCAGCGGTCTCGCCCGACCCCGCCGCGTGCCGTGGCGCTTGCCAGCGCGCGCCAATCGCGCTTGTTGGCGCGAGCCAGCGGAAAGCAGCCATGACAGACAGCGCGATACAAATCCCCGGCTCGATCGACGACACCCAGACGATGCTCGACGGGGCGGGCTATGTCTGCGGCCGGGCGCTCGCCACCGTGGTGTTCCTGGCGCTCAAGCTTGGCCGGCCGCTGTTCCTGGAGGGCGAGGCGGGGGTCGGCAAGACCGAGATCGCCAAGGCGCTGTCCGCCGCCCTCGGCCGCCGGCTGATCCGCCTGCAGTGCTACGAGGGGCTGGACGCGGCGGCGGCGGTCTACGAGTGGAACTACCCCGCCCAGATGATCGAGATCCGCCTGGCCGAGGCGTCGGGCGAGCGCGACCGCGCCGCGCTGCAGGGTGCGCTGTTCTCGGAACGCTTCCTGATCCGTCGCCCGCTGCTGGAGGCGATGAGCCCGCAGGAGGGCGGCGCGCCGGTCCTGTTGATCGACGAGTTGGACCGCACCGACGAGCCGTTCGAGGCGTTCCTGCTGGAGGCGCTCAGCGACTTTCAGGTCACCATCCCCGAGCTCGGCACCGTCCGCGCGCCCGAGCCGCCCATCGTGATCCTCACCTCGAACCGCACGCGCGAGGTGCACGACGCGCTGAAGCGCCGCTGTCTCTACCACTGGGTCGACTACCCGGATGCCGAGCGCGAGCTTGCGATCCTGCGCAGCCGCGCGCCCGAGGCGGCCGAGGAACTGAGCCGCGATGTCGTCGCCTTCGTCCAGCAGCTCCGCACCGAGGATCTGTTCAAGCGCCCGGGCGTGGCCGAGACCATCGACTGGGCCAAATGCCTCGTCGCGCTCGACGCCCTGGCTCTGGACCCCGAGCGGGTGTCCTCGACCCTCGGCGTACTGCTCAAGTACCAGGACGATATCGCCCGCTTCCAGGGGTCCGAGGCCAAGCGCGTGCTGGACCAGGTGCAGGCCGCCGCCGCGGCGGGCTGATGGCGCGGTTCCGCCCCACCGGCCGCGCAGAACCGGCGCCGGTCGCCGCCGGCGGCTGGCAGTGCCGGGCGCCGCGCTTGCCGGAGCAGCCGATCTTCGACCCCGTCACCGCCGACGCCTGTACCGAGACGATCGCGCGCGACCGGAACGCCACGCGCCCCGCGCCCGACGATTGGGGGCCAGTGACCTGCTTCGCGCTGGCCGATGCGGTGGCGGCGCGCTACCCGGTGCAGCCGGCCTGCGGGCGCGCGCATGCCGAGCATTGGATCCCGGCCGAGGATCTGGCGGCCGTCGACGACGCCATCGACGGCGTGATCCAGCCCCTGGCCGCCTGGCGCGGCGGCGCCGGCGTCGGGCTGGAGGAGGCGCTGGCCGGGAACGGAGGGGGCGCATGGCCGAGATCCTGACCGTCACCGCCGGCGGCGGGCCGGGCGACGGCAAGCTGGGCGAGAACATCATGCACTTTGCCCGCGCGCTGCGCGCCGCGGGCGTGCCCGTCGGGCCCGGCCGGGTGGCCGACGCGATCGCCGCGGTGCGGACCGGGGGTCTGGGCGACCGGCGCGACTTCTACCACACGCTGGCGGCCTGTTTCCTCAGCCGGCGCGAGCAGAAGGCGGTCTTCGACCAGTGCTTCGCGCTGTTCTGGCGCGACCCGCAGCTGTTGGAAAAGGCGCTCGGCCTGTTCCTGCCCGAACTCCGCCAACCCGGCGAGGCGCGCCCGCCCAAGGCCGGCGAGACCCGCGCCGCCGAGGCGATGACCGCCGGCGTGGAGCCGCCCCCGCCGCCCCCCGACGCGGAGGCCGGCGAGGAGATCGAGATCGACGCCCGGCTGACCATGTCGCTGGACGAACGCCTGGCCAGCCGCGACTTCGAGCAGATGACCGCGGCCGAGATCGTGGCCGCCAAGCAGGCCATCGCCCGCATCGCCCTGCCGGTGCGCCCCATCGCCACCCGCCGCATGGCGCCCGCCCCCCGCGGCCGCGCGCCCGACTGGCGGGCCACGATGCGCGACGCGCTCCGCCGCGGGGGCGAGATCGGGCGGATCGCGACGCGCGACCGGCGGCGGCGTTGGCCGGCGCTGGTGTGCCTGTGCGATATCTCCGGCAGCATGGCGGGTTACAGCCGTATGCTGCTGCACTTCCTGCACGCGGCGGCCAATGCCAAGGGGGCCGGCTGGGCCCGGGTGCACGCCTTCACCTTCGGCACGCGGCTGACGAACATCACCCGCCACCTGGCCCACCGCGACGTGGACGAGGCGCTGGCCGCCGCGGGCCGCGAAGCGACGGATTGGGAGGGCGGCACCCGCATCGGCCACACGCTGGACCGCTTCAACCGCGACTGGTCGCGCCGCGTGCTGGGGCAGGGCGCCGTCGTGCTGCTGATCACCGACGGGCTGGAGCGCGAGGACCCCGCGCTGTTGGCCCGCGCGGCCGAGCGGCTGCGCCTGTCCTGCCGTGCGCTGATCTGGCTGAACCCGCTGCTGCGCTTCGACGGGTTCGAGGCCAAGGCCGCCGGCGTCCGCGCGCTGCTGCCCCACGTCGACAGCGTGCGCAGCGCCCACTCCATCGACAGCCTCGCAGCGCTGGCCGACGCGCTGAGCGGCCCGGCCGACGCGGGCGACAAGGCCCGCCTGATGCGCAGCCGGCCCGTCTAGGCCCCGCCACCGCCGTGCGAGTGTCGCTGCGCGCCCGTCCTGCACAGGTACTGCCGGGTGACGCGCGCGTACCAGCGCGGGAATAGGGCGGAAAGCAGCCCAAACCCGCCGGCACATTACCTCTCAGGTGCCCCATTGGGATCAGGTTTTAACGAGACAACCCTTAACAACAGCATCGCGTAGGCGCACCCGTAGGGAGGATGTCGCATGGTCACGTTGGCGCTTGAAGTGGCGGCCGTTCTGTTTTTGGCGATCTTCTGGATGTTCGCCATCGCACAGATGATCGAGAAGCGACGCTGGTCCCCGCTGCGCCCCGCCGTGATGCTGATCGTGATCACAGGCTGCCTCGCCATGATGGGGCAGACGCTGGGCGACTATGCCGTAACCGGCGAGTTGCGCTCGACTTTCTATCTGGCGGCGTGGAACCTCGGTATGGCGCTGTTCGACTGCAAGATCGCGCTGGTGCTGGCCCGGCGCGGACGGCTGAAGCCGGGCCCGGTGCTGGCCACTGCGACCGACAGCCAGCCCGTGGGTGCGCGCGACGCCGGGCGGGCGACGCCGGGCGCTCCGGCCGACCCTGCCGCCCAGGCGAACGCGGAAGCGGGCGCGGGCGCGCAGGCGGCCTGACCGCTTGGCGACAGCGCGGCGCGACGGTCCTGCGGCGCCCGTCGCCCCTTGCCGCAGGCGCCCCAGCCGGCCATCTCCCAGCCCAAGGAGACCTGGACAGGGATGCCTGGACAGGGATGCCTGGACAGGGATGCCGGGCAGGGAGGAATGCCATGGCGTTGCAGAAGCACGATCAGGTTCCCGAGACGGCGCTCGCCTGGCACCGCGACGGGCGCGGTGTCGCCTTGGCCACGGTGGTCGAGACCTGGGGCAGCGCGCCCCGCGCCGTGGGCGCCCAGCTTGCCATCGGCGGCGACGCGGCCCTCGCGGGCTCGGTCTCGGGCGGCTGTGTCGAGGGCGCCGTCGCCGTCGAGGCGTTGGAGGCGCTCGAGGACGGCCGCTGCCGCCTGCTGGAGTACGGCGTCTCCAGCGACGAGGCGTTTGCCGTGGGCCTTGCCTGCGGCGGTACCATACGCGTGATGGTCGAGCCCGTGGGCATTGGCGCTGGCTGGGACCCGGCGTTGCTCGAACGGCTGGTGGCCGAGCGGACCGCGCGCCGTGCCGTGGGCGTGCTGGTACAGACCGCGGCGGACGGGCACGCCTGGACCCGCCGATTGGTGGGCCCCGACGCCGCCCCGATCGCCTTTGGGACCGAGCGGTCGGGCTGGACCGACGCGGCCCATTCGGCGTTCCTGGGGCTGCACATGCCGCCGCTGCGGCTGGCCGTCGTGGGGGCGGCGCATGCGGCCCAGCCGCTGGCGCTGATGGCGGAGGCGGCGGGCTACGACGTCACGGTGATCGACCCGCGCGAGGCGTTCGCCACGGCCGACCGCTTCCCCGACATCGCGCTCAGCCACGACTGGCCCGACGCCGCGCTGGCAGCGCATGGCCTGGATCGGCGCACCGCGGTCGTGACGCTCAGCCACGATCCCAAGATCGACGAGCCGGCGCTGATGGTCGCGCTGGCGTCCGAGGCGTTCTATGTGGGCGCCCTCGGCTCGACCCGCACCCACGCCAAGCGGGCCGAGCGGCTGCGCGCTGCGGGGCTGGACAGCACCACCATCGACCGTCTGGACGCCCCGCTCGGCCTGCCGATCGGCGCGCGCACCCCGGCCGAGATCGCGATCAGCGCGCTTGCCCAGATGACCGAGCGACTGCGCAAGCCCGAGACGCGGCCCGGCCGGCTGCGCGGGGCCGAGGCGCTGGCCGCAGCGCTGCCATGAGCCCCGCGCGATGACGGCGCTGCCGTGAAGTTCGGCCCCGTTCCCCTGCACGCGGCCGAAGGCGCCGTGCTGGCCCACGCGCTGCATCTGCCCGACGGTACGGTCAAGAAGGGCACGCGCCTGGACGCCGGCCTGCTGGCGCGCATCGCCGCCGCCGGGCACGACTGCGTGATCGCGGCCCGG
>JBCCMW010000028.1:0-18181 GCA_039026175.1 Pseudomonadota bacterium | reverse complement strand
GCGCCCCACCCCCTGGCGACCCGCCCGCTGGCGCCCCCTCCCAGGGCGCCCCATCCCAGGGCACCCCATCCCAGGGCACCCCATCCCAGGGCGCCCCATCCCAGGGCGCCCCATCCCAGGGCACCCCTTCTGCCGGCGACGAGGGCGCAGCTGGCGACGGAACGGCGCCCAGGCTGCGATCGACCGAGTGTGGCGATCCGTCGACCGAGACTTGAGCCGCACCCGCGGCGCGCAAGAGTGACCGAGAGCGCGGCCTCGCCGCCACCGACCAAGCTGCAGCGCGGCGTCGCCGCGCGGGGGTTCCATGGACAAGATCAGGATCGAGGGCGGCCGCCCGCTGGACGGCGAGATCGCGATTTCGGGCGCCAAGAACGCGTGCCTGACGCTGATGCCCGCCGCGCTGTTGACCGACCGACCGCTGACGCTGGTCAACGCGCCGCGCCTGGCCGACATCGCCACCATGACGCGGCTGCTGCGCTCGCTGGGCGCCGAGATCGCCGCGCTGGACGGCGGGCGAGTGCTCGCCATCTCGGCCGCAGGCGCGATCCAGCCGCACGCCGACTACGAGATCGTGCGCCGGATGCGGGCCTCGATCCTGGTCCTGGGCCCGCTGCTGGCGCGCAGCGGTCGGGCGGTGGTCTCGCTGCCCGGTGGCTGCGCCATCGGCGCGCGGCCGGTCGACCTGCACCTGAAGGCGATGGAGGCGATGGGCGCCGAGATCACGCTGACCGACGGCTATGTGCACGCCGAGGCGCCGCGGGGCCTGTCGGGCGCGCGCATCGCATTCCCGTTCGTCAGCGTTGGCGCCACCGAGAACGCGCTGATGGCCGCCGCGCTGGCCCGGGGGCAGAGCGTGCTGGTCAACGCCGCGCGCGAGCCCGAGATCGTGGACCTGGCCGCCTGCCTGTCGGCCATGGGCGCGCGGATCCAGGGCGCCGGCAGCGATACCGTCACCGTCGAGGGCGTGGCGGCGCTGCACGGTGCCACCCACAGCGTGCTGCCCGACCGGGTGGAGATCGGCACCTACATGATGGCTCCCGCCACGGCCGGCGGCCGGGTGAGGCTGATGGGCGCGCGGCGCGATCTGGTCGAGGCCACCATCGCGGTGGTCGAGCAGACGGGCCTAAGCGTGCGCGACGTGCCGGGCGGGCTGGAGGTCGCAGCACCCGGCGGACGGATGCGCCCCGTCGCGGTCCAGACCGCACCCTTCCCCGGCTTTCCCACCGACCTGCAAGCGCAGCTGATGGCGCTGCTGTGCACCGCCGACGGCGAGAGCGTGATCGAGGAGCGGATCTTCGAAAACCGGTTCATGCACGTGCCGGAATTGGCCCGCATGGGCGCCGACATCGCGATCAGGGGCGGTGCCGCGCGCATCACCGGGGTCGAGCGGCTGCGCGGCGCACCGGTAATGGCGACCGACCTGCGCGCCTCGGTCAGCCTGATCCTGGCGGCTTTGGGGGCCGAAGGGACGACGCTGTTGTCGCGCGTCTATCACCTTGACCGCGGCTACGAGCGGCTGGAGGAGAAACTCGGCGGGTGCGGCGCCCGGATCCAGCGCATCCGCGAGGAGGACGACGCATGAGCGAGCCGACGAAGAGTGGCCCCGACGCGCGTTTCGAGGATGCGCCCTTCGCCGAGCGCCCGATCCGGCTGCGCGCGGCCGGGCTCGAGGATCTGGCGGTGCTGTCGGCCTTGGCGCAGGACAGCGTCGCCCGGGTCGGCGACGTGCTGTGGCTGCCGCGCAAGCGCCGGGTCGTGATCCTGATGAACCGCTTCCGCTGGGAGGCCGCGACGCGCGCACGCGCCGCCGGCCCCCGCCCCCCGGCCGAACGCGTGCGCGCCGCCCTGACGGTGGACCAGGCGCAGGGCCTCCGCGCGCGGGGCGTGGCGCCCGGCAAGGGCGATGCGGTGATCGCGCTCCTGGCGCTCTCGTTCGTGCCGCGCGAGGCGCCGGTCGACGCCGAGACCGGAGATGGGGCCGCCGCTGCCGCGAACGGGCTGGACGCGCCCGATCCGGCCGGCGACGGCGACGGCGACGGCGGGGCGCCGACGGTGCTGCCGGCGGTGCTGCCAGCGGGCGTGCTGACGCTCACCTGCGCCGGCGGCGCGCTGTTCGAGGTGTCGGTCGAGACGCTGGATGTCAGCCTTGCGGATCTGACGCAGCCCTGGAAGGCCAACGCCGGCACACCCTATCACCCCTGACGGGCCGCACGCCCTGGCCACCGCCGGTCGGGCTGTGCAAGCTGCCTGCCGCGATGGCGCCTCGGGTGGCGCTGCAGCCTGCCGCCCGTGGCCCGGCCCGGCGGCGGACGAGGCCGAAGGAGCGGCAATGACGGACAGAGCCGACGGCGGCGGACAGGGGCGCCGACCGCCCCGCAGCGCGACCGGGCCGGGTGGCGCGCCCCCAAGCCCATCGCCCGCCGGCCCATCGCCCGCCGGCCAATCGCCCACCGGCGCATCGCCCGCCAGCGCATCGCCCGCCGGCCCATCGCCGACCGGACGATCGCCCACCGGACGATCGCCCACAGGACGATCGCCAGCCGGCGCCCTGGGCGATGCGTTGGGCCGCGACCTGGACCAGGATGCCGAGCCGCTGGATATCGTCGACAGCGCGCCTGCCCCCGCGGCCTCGCGCCGGCTCGCCTTCCTGCCGCTCGACGCCTTCTCGATGATCTCGCTCACCGCGGCGATCGAGCCGCTGCGCTCGGCCAATCGGCTGCTGGGGCGCAACGCGTACGAGTGGCGCATCGTGGCGCCCGGCGCGCGGCCGGTACGCGCCTCCTCGGGATTGGTGCTGAACAGCGAGATCGCGCTCGAGGACGTCGGTCAACGGATCGACCGCTTCGAGGCCTATCTGGTGGTCACCGGCGCGATCCGCGAGCCCGAGAACGGCGCCGTGCTGCACGCCGTGCTGCGCCGCGCCGCGCGCCAGGGGCTGGTGGTGGGCTCGCTCTCGGCCGGGGCGTTCGTGCTGGCGCGCGCGGGCCTGCTGCAGGGCTACCGCTGCACCGTGCACTGGGAGTACCAGGCCGCCTTCGAGGAGACCTTCCCCGAGATCGAGTGCTCGCCGGGCCTGTTCGTGATCGACCGCAACCGCTGGACCGGGTCGGGCGGCATCTCGTCGATGGACATGATGCTGCACATGATCGCGGCCGACCACGGGCCCAAGCTGGCCCGGCGCGTCGCCAACAACTTCCAGGTCGACCGCATCCGCAACGCCGCGATCGAGCAGCGTCCGGGCGCGCTCGGCCGGCTCGAGACCCTGCCCCAGCCCGTGCAACAGGTGGTGGCGCTGATGCGGCGCAACATCGAGGCGCCGCTGTCGATGGCCGCGCTGGCCGAGGAGACGGGGTTGAACCTGCGCCGCATCGAGCGGCTGTTCCAGGCGCACCTCGGCGAGAGCCCGGGCCAGTTCTACCGCCGCCTGCGCCTGGAACGGGCGCGCGAGCTGCTGACCCCACACCAACCTGTCGGCACTGGAGGCGGCGCTGATGACGGGCTTTTCGTCCTCCTCGCACTTTGCGATGGCCTACCAGCGCCAACACGGCATCCGCCCCTCCGAAACCCGCCGCCACCCCGTCGAGGGCTGAGCCCGCCCGCTCCCACCCAGCGGCAAGCGGCGGGAAAGCACGGGACCGGCGCTGCCGTCCGCCCTAGCTTCGCCCGGCCGGAGCGGCGCAGAGACGCGGCACCCGGCGCCCCAGGGGGACGACAGGGAGGACGACCCGATGACCAAGCCGCGCGTGATCTGCACCCGAAAATGGCCCGAGCGTGTGGAGGCGGCGATGGCCGAGGCCTTCGACTGCACGCTGAACGGTCCCGATACCGCGATGCCGGCGGACGCGCTGAAGGCCGCGCTCAACGACTATGACGCGGTCTGCACCACCGTGACCGACAAGGTGACCGCCGACGTGCTGGCCGCCCCCGGCCGGGCCAAGGTGCTGGGCCAGTTCGGCGTGGGCTTCAACAACATCGACATCGACGCCGCCAAGGCCGCAGGCCTGACGGTCACCAACACGCCCGGCGTGCTGACCGACGCCACCGCCGACACCGCGCTGACGCTGCTGCTGAACGTCTGCCGCCGCACCTATGAGGGCGAGGGCATGCTGCGCGCGGGCGCATGGACCGGCTGGCGGCCGACGCAGTTGATGGGCGTCAGCCCCCAGGGCAAGACGCTGGGCATCGTCGGCATGGGCCGGATCGGCAAGGCGATGGCCAAGCGCTGCGTCCACGCGCTGGACATGCAGGTGGTGTTCTACGACGCCTTCCCCGTGGCCGACGCGGGCGTGCCCGCCACGCAGCTTGCGACGGTCGAGGAGGTGCTGGCGGCTGCCGACATCGTCTCGCTGCACTGCCCGGGCGGGGGCGACAACGTGCACCTGATGAACGCCGCCCGCTTTGCCGCGATGAAGCCCGGCGCGATCCTGGTCAACACTGCCCGCGGCGATGTGGTGGACGAGGCCGCGCTGGTCGAGGCGCTGCGCTCGGGCCATCTGCGGGGCGCAGGGCTAGACGTGTTCGAGCGCGAGCCCGCCGTGACCGATGCGCTGCTCGGCATGCCCAACGTCTGTCTGCTGCCCCACCTCGGCTCGGCCACCATCGAGACGCGCGAGGCGATGGGCTTTACGGTGCTGAAGAACCTGGAGGCGTTTTTCGCCGGCCAGGAGCCGCCCAACCGCGTCGCCTGACGCACCGCGGCAGGGCGCGGCGGCGGTACGGCCGGCTCAGGCGTTGACCAGCGCCGCGTCGGGCGAAGCGCTCGGCGCCGCTCCGTCGGCGCCCGGCGCACGTTCGACCAGCGCCTTCAACCCGGCGACGGGCCCTGTGGCAAGATCGGCTGCCGCAGCGGCCACTTCGGCCGCGTGCCCGGCCCCCAGGACGGGGTCGGCATAGGCGTGGAACTTGGCGCGCAGCGCCTCGGCCGTGTACGGGCGCTCGGGGTCGCCGTGCGCCTCGGTCGGCCCGCTCGACACCCGGCCGCCGTCGTGCGTCTCGATCGTGACGTCGGCGACCCGCGCGGCCGGGAAGCGCGCCTCCAACACCGGCGTCTCGCGCAGCGCGATCCGCGCCGCCATCGCCAGCACGGCAGGATTGCCGAGCGCTGCACCCGTCACGTCGGCCGCCGTCACCGCGCCCCGCAGCAGCGCGACCGCCAGAGGGAAGGGCAGCGAGTACTGCGCCTGCTCGGTCGTCTGCGGGGCCGGGTGGTTCAGGCGGATGGCGTTGTGAAAGCTCGCGACCTCGACCCGCGCGATGTCCTCGGGCGCGATGCCGTGGGCGCGGACCAGGGCCAGCGCGGCGTGGATGGCGGGCTGGGCCCAGCGGCACACCGGCTCGGGCTTGATCGACTGGCGCGCCGTCCACCAGTAGCTGCCCAGATCCTCCCAGTGGGCGGCCAGCGCCGGGTCCTCGACCGTCGCGGCCGGCGCACCGGTAAAGCCCCGCCCGGCCATGCCGGCTGCGGCGACGCCGGCCATGGCGCCCCAGCCCGCACCGTCCTTCAGCATCGTCGGGTGGTCGATGCAGCGCATCATGGGGCTGCGCGGGCCGTGATACTCGGCGATGCCCAGCGCCTCGCGCGTGGCCGCGGCCGAGAGCCCGCGCGCCCGCGCCACCGCCGCGGCACACCCCAGCGCCATCCAGGCGCCCGAGGTGTGGTAGTCGGCGGCCGAGGCGTGCAGCGCGATACCCGCCCGCGCACCGATCTCGTAGCCCACCAGCAGCCGCGCCAGCAGCTCGGACCCGGCCTCCTCGGCGCCCGTCGCGGCCAGCACCGCGGGCAGCAGCGCGGCGCCGATGTGCCCCTTGGCGGGCAGGAAGGTGTCGTGCGCATCGATGGCGTCGATCGTCATGGCGCCGGCCAGCGCCGCGCCCTCGGGGCTGACCGAGCGGCCGTCGAACAACAGCCGCGCGGCCGGCGCGCCCGGGCCCGCAGCGAAGCTGGCAGCGGCGTGGTCGCGCACCATGCCCGAGAGCGGCGTCACCAGCCCGGCCGCGGCGATGCCCAGCGTGTCGATCACCGCCTGGTCGAGCCAGGGGCCGAGCATGACCGGCGCATCCTCGACCCGCACCTCGTGGATGAAGGCGATCACCCGGTCGGTCAGCGACGCGGGACGCTGCGGGATCGACGCGCGTTGCCGTGCGCTCGCGGGGTCGGGCGGTGCGCTGGCGGGCTTGAGCGGTGCGCTGGCGGGGTCGGGCAATGCGCTCGCGGGGTCGGTCGGCGGCTCGGGGCGGATCATCGCGGGGTCCTCGGCTGCTGGCGCATCGTGCCAGCATCGGCCGGCCCGCGACCGCCGGGGCGCCCGTGCGGCGACGGCGGGGGACGCCCCGGCGACACCGGAAGCGGCTTCCGCGCCGTGGAAGGGTCCCGGCACGGGACGACCCCGCCTCTGCAGCCGCCTTGCCGAGCCCCGCCGCGCCTGCTTAGGTCGCGCGCAAAGCCGGACAGCACAGCCGGTGCACCGACATCCCGGCCGCGCGCCGGGCGCCATAACGTCGAAAAAGGGAGAGATCCGCATGACCTCGCGCTTCAAGCTCGGGCTGCTCGCCAGCACCCTCTGCGCCTTCGCGGCCACCGAGGCCGCCGCGCTGACCTGGAACGTCAGCGTCTGGGGCAAGCGCCGTGCCTTTACCGAGCACATCCACAAGCTGGGCGATCTGGTGGCCGAAAAGACGAACGGCGCCTTTACCTTCAACATCAGCTACGGTGGGCTCTCGAACAACCGCGAGAACCTGGACAACATCTCGTTCGGCGCGATCGAGATGGCGCAGTTCTGCGCGGGCTACCACCCGGACAAGAACCCGACCATCACAGTGCTGGAGCTGCCGTTCCTGGGCGTCGCGACGCTGGAGGAGGAGGTGGCCGTCGCCCATGCGGTGTTCGACCACCCGGCCACGCAGCAGGACCTGGCGCGGTGGAACGCGCGGCTGCTGATGACCTCGCCGATGCCGCAGTACAATGTGGCCGGCAAGGGCGAGCCGCCGGCAACGCTGGCCGATTTCGACGGCATGCGCATCCGTGCGACCGGCGGTCTGGGCAAGGCGTTCCAGACGGTGGGCGCCGTGCCGACGTCGGTGACGTCGTCCGAGGCGTACAACGCGATGGAATCGGGCGTGGTGGACAGCGTCGCCTTCGCGCAGCATGCGCACCTGGCGTTCCGGACGGTGGATCTGGCCGATTATTGGACCACCAACCTGAACCCCGGCACCGTGAACTGCCCGGTGGTGGTGAACACCGATGCGTACGAGGCGCTGAGCCCCGAGTTCCGCGCGGCCTTGGACTCGAGCGTCGACGAGGCGGTCGCCTACTACCTCGAGAATTACGAGAACAACGTGTTCGGCGCCTTCCAGAAGATGCTGGACGAGAAGGGCATCAAGCGGGTGACCTTCGATGAGGCGCAGATCGAGGCGTTCCGCGCCAAGGCGGCCGATCCGATCCGCGAGGCCTGGATCGCCGACATGGAGGCCCAGGGCATCCCGGGCCAGGAGCTCTACGATCTGACGCAGAGCACGCTGGCCAGCATGCGCCAGTCCAACTGACGCGGTCGTCGCGCCAGGCGCGCGCGGGTGGATCGTCGCGCCAGGCGCGCGCGGGTGGATCGTCGCGCCAGGCGCGCGCGCGGGTGGGTCGTCGCGCCAGGCCTCGGCGGGTGCGTCGCCGGCCCACCCGCCAAGGCCCGCGCGCGTGGGCTGAGCTGCACGCACCCTGTCGCCGCGACCCACAACCGAACCGGCGGCGGGCGAACGGCGCGCCTAGGGTGGGCGCAACGCACCGCCCTAAACCCGCCGAGGGGCCCACGCCGGGGGCCAACCCCGGGGGCAACCCCGGGCAATGACTAAAGGGCCCGCCCTGGGGGCCCTCCAAAGCGCTCACCCCAGGAGACCGCGCCGCAGCCCGCGGGCCCGGCGATCCAGGGGCGCCGCCCGTCGCCCCACCACCGGAGACCCCGCATGAGCGAGGCAACCGTCCCCGAGGACGCCAGCGCCCTGTCGCGCGCCGACCGCGCGCTGTTTCGCGTCGAACAGGGCTTCGCGTTCCTCGCCGGCGTTTCGATCCTGATCGTCATGCTGGTCTCGGTGGCCAACATCATCGGGCGCAAGCTGGGCGAGACGCTCGACGACATGGGGCTGGATGCGTTGGCCGATTGGTTCGGCCCCGTGCCGGGCTTTGTCGATTGGATGGAGCAGGCCGTCCCGCTGATCGCCTTTCTGGCGGTCGCCTACTGCCAGCGGCTGGGCGGGCACATCCGCATGGATCTGCTGATCGGCGCGCTCAAGGGTCGGGCGCTCTACGTTGCCGAGTGGCTGGGCACGCTGTTCATCCTCGCGCTCGCGCTGATCCTGATCTACGGCTCGTGGCTGCACTTCGAGCGCTCGTTCGACTGGAATGCGCCGATGTACTCGCGCGACAGCACGATCGACATCGGCCTGCCGCTCTGGCCGGTGAAGCTGCTGGTCCCGGTGATGCTGGCCTTCCTGTCGCTGCGCCTGGTGCTGCAGCTCTGGGCCTATACGGTCGCGATCCTGCAGAACCCGGCCACCGCGGTCGCGGTGCCGCGCATCGAAAGCGCCGCCGAACAGGCCGAGCACGAGGCAGAGACGCTGGCCGAGATCGCGCCCCGCGCCGAGAGCGCGGACCTGGCCAAGGGAGCCCGGCCGTGACCCCGATCGAGGTCTCCATCATCCTGGCAGGCGTGCTGATCTTCCTGGTGATCATCGGCGTGCGTGTCGCCTTTGCCACCGGCTTCATCGGCTTTCTGGGCGTCTTTCTGATCTTCTATCTCGACCGCGGACAGGACCCGATGCGAGCCTTTCAGGTGTCGCTGCAGATCGCCGGCCAGGTGCCCCATTCCAAGATGTCGACCTACGTGCTGGGCCTGATCCCGACCTTTATCCTGATCGGATACCTCGCCTATTACGCAGGGCTGACCCAGGCGCTGTTCGAGGCGGCCAAGAAGTGGATCGCTTGGCTGCCGGGGGGCCTGGGGCTGTCGACGGTGTTCGCGACGGCAGGCTTCGCCGCGGTCTCGGGCGCGTCGGTCGCCACCTCGGCGGTGTTCGCGCGCATCGCGATCCCCGAGATGCTGAAGCTGAACTACGACAAGCGCTTCGCGGCGGGCGTGGTAGCGGCGGGGGGCACGCTGGCCTCGCTGATCCCGCCCTCGGCCATCCTGGTGATCTACGCCATTATCACCGAAAGCTCGGTCGGCCAGCTTCTGCTTGCGGGCTTCCTGCCGGGCGCGGTGTCGGCGCTGATCTACGGCGCGCTGGTGATCCTGTTGGCCAAGATGCGGCCCTCGCTCGGCCCTCCGGTCGGCGGCTTCTCGGTGCAGGAGCGCTTTGCCGCCCTGCCCGGTGCGCTTCCCATCCTGTTCGTCGTCTTCATCATCATCTTCTGCATCTACGGCGGTTGGGGCACGCCGACCGAGGCGGGCGCGCTGGGCGCCTTCGTGGTGCTGCTGATGGCCCTGCTAAAGGGCATGTCCTGGACCAACCTCAAGGGCGCGCTGATCGAGAGCGCCAAGCTCTCGGCCATGATCCTGACGATGATCTGGGGCGTGCTGATCTATGTGCGCTACCTGGGCTTTGCCGACCTGCCGGGCGCGTTCGCCGACTGGATCACCTCGCTCGACCAGCCGCCGATGCTGACGCTGCTGTGCATCCTGGGCGCCTACGTGGTGCTGGGGATGTTCATGGACGCGATCGGGATGCTGATCCTGACGTTGCCGATCACCTTCCCCGCTGTCGTGGCGCTGAACGGCGTGGCGCCAGGAACGGCCGAGATCGGGGCGCTGGGCATGACCGGAGACCAGGTGGCCGTCTGGTTCGGCATCATCGTGGTCAAGATGGCCGAGCTCTGTCTCATCACGCCGCCCATCGGGCTCAACTGCTATGTCGTGGCGGGCGTGGCGCGCGATCGCCACGGGATCACGGTGCAGGACGTGTTCCGCGGCGCCTCGCCGTTCTTCGTGGCCGACGTCGCCACCGTGGCCGTGCTGATAGCCTTCCCGGGCATCGTGCTCTGGCTGCCGAGCCTGTTGATCGGGTGAGGCGCGCGCTGCGGCTGTTCCTGGACCTGGCGGCGGTCGCGGCGCTGACGGTGCTGACCCAGCTGGGCGGGATCGCGTGGATCGCCGCGCGCCTGTCGCCGCGGCCGGTGGCGAGCTTCCTGCTGGTGTACCTGGCGCTGGCGTTGGGGCGGCGCAGGTGGCGCCGGCCTTCGGGCGCCGGGCGCTGAGCTGTCTGGAGGACGGCACGCTGCAGGTGCAGGGCTGGCTCTACTGCACGCTGAACCGCACCTACGTGACGGCCGAGATGGAGGGCGCGCTCCGCGACGCCGCCGCCGCCGTCGCCGCCCGCCACCCCGGCACCGTGACGCTGGTGCTGGACGGCAGCTTCCCGTTCATCGACGGTTTCCCGCTGCTGCCCCACCTCTCGCACGACGACGGACAGAAGGCGGACATCGCCTTCTACTACCGCAACGCGGACGGCTACCTGCCGGGCGCCACCCGCTCGCCCATCGGGTACTTCGCGTTCGAGGACGGGCCTACCGCGTGCCGGCCTGCCTGGCCGACGCCCCGCTGGGACCTGGCGGCGCTGCAGCCGCTCTGGCGCGACTATGCGCTGGACGAGCCGCGCCTCGCCGCGCTGGTCGCGGCCCTGGCCGGGGACGGGCGCATCGGCAAGGTCCTGATCGAGCCGCACCTCGCGCAGCGCCTCAGCCTTACCGCGCCCAAGGTGCGCTTCCAGGGCTGCCGCGCGGCGCGCCACGACGACCACATCCACGTCCAGCTTGCCCCGCGCTGAGGCGCGCGGCGGCGGTTGCGCGCACGCCGCGGCGGGGTAAGGCTCGGCCGCGAACCAGGCCCAGGGGGGAACGCCCGTGTACACCATCACCATCGGCGACAAGGCGTACTCCAGCTGGTCGATGCGCGGCTGGCTGATGCTGGCAGCCTTCGGCCTGCCGTTCGAGGAGGAGGTCGTGCCGATGTACTCGGACGCCTTCACCGCCATGGCCAAGGCGCGCGCGCCGGCGCGGTCCGTACCCCAGCTCACCTGGGTCGAGGGCGGCGCCAAGCGGCGCATCTGGGACACGCTGGCGATCGCCGAGACGCTGGCCGAGCGTCATCCCGACGCGGGGCTGTGGCCCGAGGCGTCGGCCAAGCGGCGGCTCGCCCGGGTGCTGGCGGCGCAGATGCACGCGGGTTTTGGCACGCTGCGCACGGCTGCACCGATGAACCTGCACCGCGAAGACCAGCCGCTGACCCTGCCGCCGCAGGGGCTGGACGAGGCTGTGGAGCAGCTCGAGGAGCTCTGGGACACCGCGCTCAACGAAGGCGGCGGCCCGTGGCTGGCAGGCCCCCGCTTTACCGTGGCCGACGCGATGGCTGCGCCGTACGTGTTTCGCTTCTCCGGCTACCGGCTCGGCTCGGGTCGCCACGCCAACTACATGGACCGGCTGACCAGCCATCCCGCGGTGCGCCGCTGGGTGACCGACGCCCAGGCCGACCCGCGCCGGTTGCCGCAGTACGAGACCATCGCCTGATCGGTCACATCGCCGCCACGGATTTGTCCTCATTTAGGCCGGAAGGCGGCCGTCTATCTCGACCAAAGCCCGCACGGCAGAGGAGCGCCTATTGGCGGAGCGTACGCAGCATCGACACGCCGGCGGCTGGGGCGAGGGCGGCGGCGCCATGGTGCCCGGCGCCTCGCTCCGCGGCGGGCCGGTCAGCGCGGGCGACCACCTGGCCGCGATGCGCCAGGCCACGCCGCGCATTCACCTGGTCACCGCGCCCGGCGCCGTCGCGTTCCAGGCCAACGCGCTGCTGGCGGCCGGCGGCATCCCCGTCACCGTCGACACCCGCGAGGAGGTGACCGAGATCGCCGAGGCGACCGCGGCCCTGGTGATCGACACGGCCGCCATCAACGGCCAGGTGCTGGATGCCATGCTCTGGGCGGCCGAGGGCGCGCGCGGCGCCGGCCACCCTTGGGTGCTGGACCCGGGCGGCGCCGGCGCCACCGGCCACCGGCGCCAGCCGGTGGCCGCGCTGCTGGCCCGCCGGCCGACGGCGGTTCTGGGCGGCGCGGCCGAGATCCTGGCACTCGCCTCGATCGGCGTGCCCGAGGGACGCAGCGCCGCCCTCGTCGGGGCCGAGGTGGCCGAAGCCGCCGCCGCCGATCTCGCCCGCCGGCTGGGCTCGGTCGTCGCGGTGACCGGCGAGATCGATTTCGTCACCGACGGGGTGGACGCCGTGCTGGTGCCGGGCGGCCACGCGCTGATGGGCCGGGTGCACGCCATGGGCGCCGGGCTCTCGGCCGTGGCAGCGGCGTTCCTGGCCACGGGCGCGCGGCCCTTCCCCGCCGTCGCCTCGGCCCTCGCTTTCCACGGCGTGGCGGGGCGCGAGGCGGCGTCGGCCGCGCTCGGCCCAGGCAGCTTTGCCGCCGCCTTCCTGGATGCGCTGGCCCTGATCGGGCCCGACAAGCTGGACAGCGAGGCCCGTCTCATGCCCGCATGAGCGGTGCTGGGCCCCTGCCCGGCCCCCGGTTCAGCCACGCAGTTTCCCCATGTCCGACACGCACGCCCCGACGACCCCCGTGCCCACCGTCCTCTCGATCGCCGGGTCCGACCCGTCGGGCGGCGCCGGGATCCAGGCCGATATCAAGGCGATCTCGGCCCGCGGCGCCTATGCCATGGCCGCCATCACCGCGCTGACGGCGCAGAACACCCAAGGCGTCAGCGGCGTGCACACCATCCCGCCCGACTTCGTCGCCCAGCAGATCGACGCCGTCTTCGCCGACATTCGCGTCGACGCGGTCAAGATCGGGATGATCGCCAACGCCCCGATCGCCCAGGCCGTGGCCGCCAGCCTTGCCCGCCAGCGCGACGCGGGCTGGACCGGCGCGGTGGTGCTGGACCCGGTGATGGTGGCCAAGGGCGGCGCACCGCTGCTGGACCCCGACGCGGTCGCCGCGGTCACCGGCGCGCTGGTCCCGCTGGCCACCGTCGCCACACCGAACCTGCCCGAGCTCGCGCGCCTGGTCGGCGCCCCGGCCCCCGCGGCCGACCGTGCCGCCATGCGCACCCAGGCCCAGGCGTTGTTGGCCGCAGGCGTCGGCGCCGTGCTGGCCAAGGGCGGGCATCTAGACGGGGGAGAAAGCCCGGATCTCATGCTCTCGCCCGCCGGCGAGACCTGGCTCGAAGGCCCGCGCGTCCAGACCGCCAACACCCACGGCACCGGTTGTACCCTGGCCGCAGCTCTGGCAGCCGAGCTTGCCCACGACCGACCGCTGGCCGAGGCCGCCGCCGCCGCCAAGGCCTATGTCGCCGGCGCCATCGCCGCGGCCGACGGCCTGCAGATCGGCCACGGCCACGGCCCGACGCACCATTTCCACGCGCTTTGGCCCGCGCCAGCCGCCGGCCGCGGAGACCGCCGATGACCGACACCCCGCTGTTCGCCGCGCTGAAGGCCGCGACCGCGCCGGAATGGCAGGCCTACACCCGCCACGCCTTCGTGCGCGGGCTCGGCGACGGCACGCTGCCGCGCACGGCCTTCCTGCACTACTTGCGCCAGGACTACCTGTTCCTGATCCACTTCAGCCGCGCCTGGGCGCTGGCCGTGGTGAAATCCGACCGGATCGACGAGATGCGCCTGGCCGCGGCCACGGTGAATGCGCTGATCGGCGAGGAGATCGCGCTGCATATCCAGACCTGCGCAGCCGCCGGCATCGAGCACGCCAGCCTCGCCGCCACCGAGGAGGGCAGCGCCACCCTCGCCTACACCCGCTTCGTCACCGACGCGGGGCTGAAGGGCGATCTCCTCGACCTTCTGGTGGCGCTGGCGCCCTGTGTGCTGGGCTATGCCGAAATCGGCACGGCACTGGCGGCCGAGGCGGCCGACGGCGGCGGCGGGGTGCCGCCGGACCATCCCTACGCCGACTGGATCGCCACCTATGCGGGCGAGGGCTACCAGGCCCCGGCGCGCGAGGCCGGGCGGCTCTTGGAGACGGTCGCACGCCGGCGGATCGGCGAGGACGCGGCCCAGAGCCCGCGCTGGTCCGAACTCGTCGCCCAATTCCGCACAGCGACCCGCCTGGAGGCCGATTTCTGGCAACAGGGCCTCGACGCCTGACCTTCCGGCAACGGCCCACGGTGCCCATCGGGTCGGCCGCCACGCCCCGCGACCGCCCAAACGGGGGGACCGACGACCCGCCCGTCCGCACCGCCCTTGGGATCGCGATCGAGCGATGCGCCCGCTCTGCCCTCGCGGGCCGAGGATCCTGAGAGGCCCCCGATCCCGACCGATCGCCGCAGACCGCGGGGCCAGCCGGCCGCAGCGCAGTGGCCATCCGACCGCAAGACCGTCGGGCGCAGGGGCCCTACCACCCCGCGGGTCCGTCCCCGTGCGGCCTGCAAGAGCCCCGAACACCCCGAACCGAGGGCGCGTCTCACCGCCGTCTCGGGCACCCTGCATGCCCAACGCGTCCGTGCGCCCCTCCAAGCCGGGCCCGCCGCCATGGCGCGAAGCGCCCGGCCGCGAACGCCACCGTGCGCCTATCAGGTCGATGACCGGGACCATCCCCCGCCGCCCGCGCAATGGCAGCACCGAAGGTGGCTTGACACATGGTACCGAAGGTGTCTCGAGACACGGCACCGGAGCCTTCCCTGCCATTCTCGCCCGAAAACTGCCTGGAAAACGGCGTGCGCCGGATACGTCCCCCGACGGTGTGGTCCGGGCTGCCAGCCGCTATCCGCAGCCGTCCGGCGCGTCGGGGCGCCAGTGGCAACCGGGCAGCGCGCACCGCGGGCTCGGGACAGAGGCTGCGGATTGCGGCGTTGCCCCCTATGCGAAGCCCGGCCCGCGCGCGTCGCGGACGCCGCGCTGTCCGGGTCGGCGATGCACCGCGCGTCCGTCGTCGTCGACACCGCCGACGCCGCCACCGAGACCCAACGCGGCGCCGGGCCGACAGATCGGACACCGGAGGCCCGGTTCACCGGCGATCTCGACGACGTGTTCTCAGCCGTTCCCAGCGTCGGATGCCCCGGCCGGCGCCCCAGCGACAGCGTTGTCCGCGTCGACATCGGCGCACGAGCGTCCGTCGGCCCGATCGGCTGACGGTCGCCCCTGGGTCGTGACCCGATCGGCGATCATGGGTCGCGCTGCGGCCATGATCGCGCCCGCGTCAAAGCGCCGTCGGCACGATCACGGCCACCCGTTTCCCATGTGCAGAGTGTCTGCGCAGGGCTCGACGGCGGGTGCTGGACGGCTCCAGACGCGAACGCGCGGCATAACGCATCCCCAAACGAGCGTAACATCATGATAAATAACAAAAAAATATGCGGATGGCGACCCCGGAAGGACTCGAACCCTCAACCTGGTGATTAGAAGTCACCTGCTCTATCCCGTTGAGCTACGGGGCCGTGGGCAGAGGGATAGCCGCCCCGCAGAGCCGCGACAATGCCGCCCCACACCGGCACGAGGTTGTCGACCAGAGCTAGCACAAAGGTCCCGCCCCGCACCGGCACGGAGGTCCCGCCCAGCACCGGCACACGGGCCCCGCCCCGCACCGGCATAAAGGCGCCGCCCCGCACCGCCACAAAGGCGCCGCCCCGCAGAGCCGCGACAACGCCGCCCCGCACCGGCACGAGGTCGTCGACCAGAGCTGGCACAAAGGTGCCGCCCCGCACCGGCACGGAGGTGCCGCCCTGCACCGGCAAGGAGGCGCCGCCCTGCACCGGCAAGGAGGCGCCGCCCTGCGCTGGCGCGACGTCAGCGACCAGAGCCGGCGGGACGTTGCCGTCCCACACCGGCGCGACGTTGGCGACCAGGGCCGGCGCGACGTTGGCAGCCAGGGCCGGCGCGACGTTGAGCTTGGACAGGCGGGCACGGTGCAGCGGTCGGCGGACCAGCCCCGGCCCCTAACCCAGCCCCAAACCCAGCCCCGGCCCAACTACCGCCACCGCCGCGGTCGGGCATCCGCACGGCGCATTGCCCCCGCAGCCGATGGCGATCCTGCGGCGGCGGCGGTTAGGCGGCTAGGGCGCCGTTGCGGCCGGCGGCGATGCGCTCGAACAGGGCACGGTCGAAGTGGTTCCATTCCTCGAACGCCGCAAACAGGCGCGGGCACGAGGCGCGCAGAGCGTCGTACCCCTCCGGCGCGTGCACCGCCTCGCGCGCCAGCGCGAAGTCGTGCCAGCCAAGCGCCCGCATTGCCGAGACATCGCGCTCGAGATGGGGCAGCGCGAACACGAAACGAAAACTCTCCAGCGTTGCCGCGGCCTCGGCCGCCTCGGCCGGGCCCACCCGCTCGGGCACATGGGCGAGCAGCTGGCGGGTCAGGAAGTTGTCGAACATCTTGTGATCGTGGCGCTGTGCCAGCACCGCGTCCTCGGTATCGGGGCCGACATCGCGATAGCCGCGGCCGCGGACATAGAGCTGGCGATAGTGGCTGATGAACCGGTCGAACGGGTCGCGCGCAATCACCACACGGTCCACCCCCGGCAGCGCGCGCAGGCCCAGGAGCGGCCCCTCGCGCGCCACGAAATCCTGATCGTCGCGGGCAAAGTAAGCGGCCTGCTCCGCCTCCCCCCATTCCCAAAACGCGATCAGGTTGCCGTCCTCGTCCTGCGGGTTCCCGTTGGCATGGATCGGCGCGAGCCGGCAGTTACGCTTGGCCAGCGCGACGAAGGACGTGCCGCCCGACTTGTGCACGTGCAGGAACAGGATCTTTCGGCCCATGGGCGCCCCCTTCTGGCTGCGGACACCCGACGCTCGCGCAAAAGGGTTAGCGAACCCTTGGGTTTCAGGTTGATCGTTGAGACCGACGCGCGGCCGCGGCAAGGCTCGCCCAAAACGAGGGAGGAGCCGCGATGGCCGACGTCTTTTCGCTGGAGAGCCTGTTCAACCTGGGCGTCCTGATCTTTCTGCAAGCCGTCCTGGGCTTTGACAACCTGCTCTACATCTCGATCGAGAGCCAGCGCGCCCCCGAGGCCGACCGCCCCCGCGTCCGCAAACAGGGGATCGTGATCGCTATCGCGCTGCGCGTGGTGCTGCTGGTTGTCATGGTCGCCCTGATCGAGGCGCTGAGCGAGCCGTTCCTGGTGATGGACGTGCCGGGGATTATCGACGGCGGGGTGAACTTCTCGACGCTCGTCTTCGTGTTGGGCGGCGGTTTCATCATGTATACGGCGCTGAAGGAGATCCACCATCTGTTGGCGCTGGAGGATCCCGAGCATGCCCAGACAAAGCCGCCCAAATCCGCCGGCGCGGTGATCGCGCTGATCGTGGTGATGAACCTGATCTTCTCGTTCGACAGCATCCTGTCGGCGCTGGCGATCACCGACGTGATCCCGGTCCTGGCCGCGGCCATCGTGATCTCGGGCGCGGGCATGTACTACCTGGCCGATACCGTCTCGGCCTTCATCGCCAAGAACCGCAAGTACGAGGTGTTGGGTCTCTTTATCCTGCTCATCGTCGGCGTGGTGCTGCTGGGCGAGGCGGGGCATGCCGCCGAGCCGCACATGCACCTCTTTGGCTACGAGGTAGAGCCGATGGCCAAGACCACGTTCTACTTCTCGATCGCGGTGCTGGTGATCGTGGATATCCTGCAGTCGGGCTATCAGAAAAAGCTGGCCGCGCTGCGGGCGCAGCAGACGGCGACCGCCGGCGGCGCGACTGGGGCCGGCTAGGCCCGGGCCTCGGTCGACCGGGCGCTCGGCCCGCCCGCGCCGAACGCAGCCACGCCACCGCGCGGCCGTCTGCCCAGACGAGGCCGAGGCCGATGCACGCCATGCCGGCCGGTTGGCCCGGCGTTGGCGCCGCGTCCTGGCCGCGTCCACGGTCCTGACATGCGCCAGCGGCATGTCCACACCACCGCCGCCCTTCGCATGGCGCCCCGCCCGTCGCTGCCTGCCCCAGGCTGGCACGCGCGGCCCGGCGCCGGCGCAGCGCGGTCCTAGTTCTGCGGTCGTTGGGAGCTGGCGCTGCTACCGCGGCGCGCATCGTCGCGACCTGTGCGGGCATCTCCACGCTTAACGACACTTGGTAACCCGCCGAGAACCCTTGGCCCCTATCTCGGCCGCACGGGTGCCTGCGCAGGGCGGTCGCGGCGCCGGCGGGGTGCGCGGCGCGTGCCGCCGGCGGTGCGACCGCCGTTGACAGGGGCCATGCGGGAACGTGCG
>JBCCMW010000027.1:0-18310 GCA_039026175.1 Pseudomonadota bacterium | reverse complement strand
ATGATGTTCTCGGCCGCGTACTGCATGATCAGCCGGCCGGTCGTGGTCTCGCCGGTGAAGGCGACCTTGGCGATGCGGTTCGAGGTGGCGAGCGGCTTGCCGGCCTCCAGCCCGAAGCCGTTAACCACGTTCAACACGCCCGCAGGCAGGATGTCGGCGATCAGCTCGGCGAACACCATGATGGTGGCGGGCGTCTGCTCGGCCGGCTTCAGCACCACGCAGTTGCCCGCGGCCAGCGCCGGGGCCAGCTTCCAGGCGGCCATCAACAGCGGGAAGTTCCAGGGGATGATCTGGCCGACCACGCCCAGCGGCTCGTGGAAGTGGTACGACACCGTGTCGGCGTCGATCTCGCCCATCGTGCCTTCCTGGGCGCGGATCACGCCGGCGAAATAGCGGAAATGGTCGATGGCCAGCGGGATGTCGGCAGCACGGGTCTCGCGGATCGCCTTGCCGTTGTCCCAGCACTCGCAGATCGCGAGCAGCTCGAGGTTGTCCTCCAGTTTCTGGGCGATGCGCATCAGGATGGCGGCGCGGTCGGTGACGCTGGTGCTGCCCCAGGCGGGGGCCGCCTTGTGCGCGGCATCGAGCGCCGCCTCGATGTCCGAGGCGTCCGAGCGCGCGATCTCGCCGATCACCTGGCCGGTGACGGGGCTGAGGTTGTCGAAGTAGCGTCCCGCCCGCGGCGGGACGAACGTGCCGCCGATGAAGTTGTCGTAGCGCTTGGCAAACGGCGACGTATGCGTCCCACCGCCAACCAGGGTCATCTCGTTCATGGGGGCTCCTCCTCCGTTTAGCGACCTGTCGGTCGACTATTCTTGTGCTTATCTTGTCTGTGAATGCTTCAGTATGAGCGTTAAGTACTGGATGTCTCAGGATTGAGACAGTCAGATTTCTTAATCTGCAGCCGCTTTATTTTGCGATGCAGCGTCGCGCGACTGATTCTGAGCGCTTTGGCAGCCTCGGTGACGCGGCCGCCGGCCTGCGCCAGAGCGGCCCGGATGGTTCGGCGTTCGGCGGCATCGAAGCTGTCGCCGTCCTGCCGCTGGTGGTCGTCCAGCACGGACGAGGCCGGACGGCCGGCAGCCAGCCAGGCATCGTCTATCGACAGCGCGCGCCGCGCCGCGGCGTTGGCGCCGATCACCATGTCGTCTTGGTCCAACGCGATCAGGCCCTGGCGCGCCCCCGCGCCGGGCACCAACACGATGCGCGCCTTGGGGTAGGCGGCGCGAAACAGGCGCGCCTCGACATGGTCGGCCGCTTCTTGCGCTGCGTGCAGGTAGACGCCCATCAGGGCCTCGTTCATGTCGCGTCGCGCCGACGAGATGTCGAGCGCCCCGGCAAGGCGCCCGCGGTGGTCGCGAATGGGCGCGGTCGCGCAGGAGAGATCGGCGAAGGCGGTCAGAAAGTGCTGATCTCGGTAGACGCTGACCGGCCGGCCCTGGGCGAGCGCCGTCCCGATCCCGTTGGTGCCCTTCTGCGCCTCGTCCCAGCGCGCGCCGCGGATCAGGCCGACATCGCGAAAGCTGCGCTCATCCGCGCTCTGACCGCGCTGTTCTAGGATCAGGCCGGTTTCGTCGGTCAGCACCAGGCAACAACCGGCGCGCCCGAAGGCGGCGGCGAGGCGATCCAGATCCGGGCGGGCGGCCTCGATGAACGGCCGCGTCCGGTCGCGGGCTGCGTGCATCGCGCGGGCGTCGACGACGGGCGTTTCGGAACGCTGTTCGGGATCGAGGCTGTGTAGGACCACGCAGCGCCGCCAGGACAGCGTGTTCGGGCTGTGATCGTGACGCGCCTCTACGGCTGCGCGCACCTTGTCGGTATGCCGCATCGGTTCGGACCCTTGGCGTTTCCTGAACGAGTTCCCGTCGGCGCCTGTCGGCGCTTCTGTCGGGGGTCGCGACTCCCGCCGCGATGGGCGGGAGGCGCGGCATGTCAGAAGTGCGTGCCCTCTTCGCTGTCGGCGGGAGCGTACATGTTGATCTCCATGCCGCAGGCGAGTTCGCAGATCATCGGGGTGGTCCAGGCCATCGGGTTTCCTCCCATGCTTTCGGTGCGCGGATGCGCTCCTCACTCCATGGATGCCGACATCTTGATCTGACGATACCCCGCGAAAGTATCACCGGAGCGGTGCCGTCGCAGATCTGAGACAGATTCGATCAACAGGCTGCTGTGCGGCGCAGCAAGAGTCTGGAATGCTGCGCTGCGGTATCTGCTTGTTACAGCAGGCCGACAAACAGTTCCGAAACGAAACAGCGATCTCGCGACCGCGATGCAGCAGATGCCGGGGCATTGGACCTATGGACCGGTCGGGGCGCGCGGCGTTGCCGGCCGCGAGCCGAGCCCCAACGCTTTGCCAAATCGAGAAGACGCGAAATCGCTGCGAACACCGGAAGCCGTCGGAGATGCCCTGCGGGGCCACCAAAGTGCGGCGCGGCGATAGCAGCCGAGAGCATCGACACCGTCGACCGCCGGCGCGGGCAGGTGATGCCTGCACCTGTCACGCACGACGGGTTGCGCGCGATCTCCAACGATCGCTGCGCGCGCCCCATGTTGCCGCAGCGCGGCCTGCGCTCGCAGAACCTGGTCCGCACGTGCGTCGTCAACCGCCGTTCAAGCGCTCGGCGATCCCGCGCAGCGCGCCGGGACTGCACGTCGAGCCCCGCCGACGCGGGGCTGCCGGCCCTCGGCGACTGTGAAGTGGCGCCGGTCACTGCCGACGCTCTGCCCCGAGGCGGCGCTTGCCGCCGCCCATCATCCGCGCGCCTGCTTTGCCGAGCGGCGGCTGGCGGCGTAAAGGCCAGGGGCGGCGCAATCCCCGGTGCCGCCCAGCGCGGAGGGCGACAGGATGACCCGATCCACGAGCGACAGTGCGGTGCAGGAGGACCAGACCGACGCCGCCGAACGGCGCGCGCGCGGCGAGTTCGTCCGCGGCATCAGCGGTTTCCGCCAAGCCATCGGCGATCCCGATTTTCCGGCCGAGCCGGGTCGCTATCACCTCTTCGTCGCGCTGAACTGCCCCTGGTGCCACCGCGTGACGCTGACCCGCAGCGTGCTGGGCCTGCAGCAGAGCGTCACGATGGACGTCGCCTTTCCCAACCGGACAGGCGCCGAGGATCCGGCAGGGCCGAACCTGTGGGAGTTCAGCCCGAACCGGATCGCCACCCTGACCGGCGCGCCACTGCCCGAGTGCACGGCCGAAACCGCCACAGGTCAGCGGCGCCGCCTGGCCCGCGAGGTGTATCGGGCCGAAGGGTCCGAGGAGCAGTCGGTCCCGATCCTGTACGACAAACGGGCCAGACGCATCGTGAACAACGAAAGCGCCGAGATCCTGCGGATGCTGGACCGGCACGCCGAGGCCCTCGGCGCCCCGGGGATACCTTCCCGCCCGACGCTGTGCCCCGACGATCCGACCCTGCGGGCCGAGATCGACGATCTGAACGCGCTGATCTACGGCGCGATCAACAACGGCGCCTACAAGGCGGGTTTCTCATCCGACCAGGCGGTCTATGCGACGGCTTTCGAGGCCTATTTCGCGGCGCTGGAGACGCTGGAGCGGCGCCTCGCCGACGGCCGGCAGTTCCTGGTTGGGGACCGGTTCACCGAGGCCGATCTGAGGCTCTTCCCCACCCTCTACCGCCACGACCCGGTGTACTATGTCCGAATGAAGCTCAACGCAGCGCACATCCTCGATTTCCCGCATCTTTGGCGCTGGCTGTGCCGGGTCTATGCGCTGGACGGCGTCGCCGAGAGTGGCTCGCTGGTGCATTGCCGGCAGGGCTACTTCGGCCGGTCCTGGAACGGCGTCGTCCCGCTCGGACCGACCAAACCGATGACCTACCCGGATGCCTATCGCCATCCCGAACTCGCCGCGGTCTGACACCGTCGAGGCTGGGCGGCCGGCCTCGCACCCGAGGCTCGCTGCGGCCGGCCGCCACAGGGCCGGGTGCGCCCGCGGTGCCACCCGCCCCGTCGGGTCGAACGAGCGCCCTTCGCCGGAACGCGCTGCCCCGCCGCGGATACGACAGCGGGCTCGCCGATCCTGGCTGGATCGAGGCACCTCTCCGTAGAGGCGGCGTCCGTGGCGGATGACGGCGGCGTCAAACCGGATCGCGGATCAGCGGCATGGTCGAGCAGTGAATGCCGCCGCCATTGAGCTGCATCTTGTCATAGGGAACGACCGTCCAGCTCACGTCCGCCTCGGCCAGTTTGTCGAGCGTGCGGTTCGAGCCGCCCTCGGGCATGATCAGCCGCCCCGGTGCCACGGCGAGCGAGTTGACGATCCAGTTGGTATCGCTCGGCCCGATCTCGATCGTGCGGATCCCCTTGTCCTTGAGGGTCACGAGAAAGGAATAGGGCAGTCGGTTGGGGTCGATCAGCGCGAGATCCCGGTCGACCATCAGAAAAGCGCCGTCGATGTGCAGGTCATAGCCGACAAGGTCGATCACCAGCAGTTCGACACCCTGCGTGGCCAGCACCTCGCCGACCTGACGCGCGCCCTCGCGGTTCACGCGGATGCCGCAGCCGATAACGGCGGTCTTGGCGTCGATCCACGCAAAGCTGCCGCCCTCGAACAGTGCCTCGCCGTCCAGCGTGCGCAGGATCGGCACGCCGATCTCGCCGAGCGTACGGGTGATGGCGCGCTCCTCGCCCCGGCGCACGCGGGCGCCCATGCGGCTGACGATGGCGCCGCCCTTGACCATCACCAGCGGGTCGCGCGTGTAGCAGGACTTGAGCCGCGGCGCCTGGACACCGCTTACCTCGAAGACCTCGATGTCCTCCGCCTCCAGGGCAGCCACCAGCGCGTCGTGCTGGGCCTGCATCTCGGCGATCTCGGGAATGCTGTCGGACTGAAAGTACCAGCCCGCCTCGGGGTCGCCGAACGAGCCGATTTCGGGCAGCCGCTTCGAGGGGTCGATCACCGCCATTTCCGGGCCGGGACGATGCACCAGCACCGCGCGGATCCGGCCGACGTCATTGTCCACGCCCCATGCCCGGCCCCAGGTCGTCGCCATCTCGTCCGGATCTTCGAACGGCGGGCTCTCGCCGGCGGCAAAACGGCGGATGGTCTCGTTATAGATCCAGTGGGGCGAGCGGTGCTGCGACATGCATGGGGCTCCCTTCGAGCTGCGGGCGCCAGACTGTCACAGCAACGGGCGCGCCAAAAGCCGGGCGATGCGACCGTCGATGCGGGTCCAAGCAACGATCGGCGGCGGTGGCCCGCAGGCGGGATCAGAACATCATACAGTCGGCGCCCTTCGGCAGCGGCGCCGCACCCGGCGGCAGCGTCGGCGTGTACGAAAAGGTGACGATCTCGGCGCCGGCGTCGAAGGCGATGAACAACTGATTGGAACCGGGCCGGATGGCGATGCCTTCGGGGTCGGTGCCGTACTCGACCAGGCTGGCCTGTGCGAGGAGCTGCCCCTCGGACGTGAACTCGTACAGGCTGTTCGATCCCTCCCAATCGTCGACGATCAGCAGATGCCCCGTGCGCTGGTCGATCGCGATCCCCTGCGCCTCGGTCAGCGGGGGCGACAGATCCAGCGTGTTGAGCCGCCGCTTGAGATCGCCCGCAGGGGTGAACCAGGACAGGCGTTCGGGATCGTCCTCGACGGTCAGAATATCGCCGTTGGCGGCGACGGCGATGCCCTCGGTATCGGCGAACCCACCGCCGAGCTTGAACGGTGGACCCAGCGCATCGCCGTCCTTGCTGAGGCGCTGCAGCGTGCCGAAACCATCGCCGACGATCAGGTGATTGCCTTCCAGCGCGATCGCCTTGATGCGCGACATGTCACTGCGCACGCGGCGCAGTTCGTCGCCTTCCAGGGTCAAGAGCACCGCCTCCGGCCCTTCGTTCGCGATCCACAGCCCGCAGAAGGTGGGATCGTAATCCAGGCTGGCGGGATGGTTCAGCGCGTATCGCCCGGTCTCGACCAGTTCCAGCGCAGCCGCCGGAGCGGCCGCAGCGACAAGCAGGATCGACGTCAGTCCAATACGCATGGCGCCCTCATCCCTTGTGTCGCAAAGGATGTTGCGGCGGACAGGCCGGTCAATGCACGCCCCTGCCCCGCGTAGGTCTGGCGATGCGCCGCACCCCTGACCCGCGGGGGATAGCGCCGCGGCCGCTGCCGGACAGGCGGCGGATCGCAGCCGACCGCTGCGGCGGTCGGCGCTACCGAAAGGCGGTGCCGCGATCCGGGGTATCGAACCGCGTCGCTCGCGGTCGCGCGCGGTCCGCCCCCCAGCCGAGGCTTTCGCCGGGGCTGCAACCCCTGGCCGCCGGTCCGCGAAGCGGCATCCAGCGCGGATCGACCGGGGGCCGAGGCGCCTAGTCCTTGCGGCCGTCCGGAAAGGTCTTGCCCTTCACCGCGCCGGGTTCTCCCACCACGAAGTCGTTCTGCATGTAGGCGACGACCTCGTCGGCGGTCAGCACCTTGGCGCAGGTCCCGCCGGCAACCTTGAGCGCGATCTCGTGGTTCGCCGTCGCAGTGGCCACCGCGTCGCGCACCACGATCACGTCATAGCCGCGCGAGTTACCGGCGTAGGCGGTGCTGAGGATGCACTCGTCGGTCCAGAGCCCGCAGATCACGATGGTGTCGATGTCGTGGGCCTTGAGCTTTTTGTCGAGATAGGAGTCGCCGTGCTCGTCGAAGGTCCAGAACATGTCGAGATGCTTGCCGTGGTAGAACCAGCCATCGGCGATTTCGGCGTCGGTCGGCGCGATTTCGGCCATCGGTTTCATGCCGGGCGCGCCGCCGAAGACATAGACTGCGTTCGTCGGGCTCTCGGGGTTCAGACCCCTGGGCCCGTACCAGCGATCCATGGTGTTCGAGATGCCGTCGTCGAAGCGGCGGGTCCAGGAGCTCCACGCAATGCAGACGCCTTCGTTTTCGGCCCTAGCGGTCCGGAAGGCATCCAGCAGCTTGATGACGTTCGGCAGAATGCCGCCCGCATACGGCCGGTACTCCTCCTGACAGTCGTCCATCAGCAGCGCGATGCGGCGCGGCCGGTCCCCCAGCGCCCAGGATGCCCAGAACGAGAGCGGCGTGTCGTTCGGGCCACCCGGCGTGCTGCTGAAGTTGGGCATCGGCTCCTGCGCGATGTCCATGTTGCGATGCTTGCGCGCCTGCGCGAACCCTTGTTCCAGGGTCAGGATCTCTTGGCCTTCATCCCGCATCTCTCAACTCCTGTTGGCCGTGGGTCACCGTGCTCGTGGGCTCTCGCGTCGGCGCTGTGGCCGCGGTCGATTACTCTGCTGTTCTATGATCGTGTTAACGACCTCACGCAGAGGCGCGTCGCCGCGGGCAGGACGCTGCCTGCACCGTCGCAGGAGCGTGGAGAGCGCGTTGACGTGACCGATCAAGCGCTTGGCTCGCGCAAGGATACGGGCCGTGGGGGACAGGACGCCGTTGCGCGGATTGCCACCGCTGCCGGGGCCTTGCGCCAACGCGGACGAGCGCCAGCCGCTTTGGCCGCCGCCCGCGCCGGGATCCGGTCCTCGGACGGTCGCTTTGGCGGTGCCTACATGCCGCCGGATTTGGCCTGCGCGATCATCTCGACCACGTTGGCGCGCAGGCCGGGCGGCAGGCGCGCGTCGTCGAGCGACAGGAAGCCCTGTACGATCAGGTTTCGCGCCGCATCCTCTTGGATGCCCGCGGCCATCAGGTAGTTCAGCTTCTCGCCGTCGATCATCCCGACCGAGGCTTCGTGGCTGAGCTGCGCGCCCTCGACCCGCGCGCTCAACGCCGGAACCGCAAGGATCTCGCCCACATCCGCCAGCTTGAGCCCGTCGCAGCCCAGAAAGCCGCTGGTCCCGGCCGCGTCGCCCACCAGGAGCGCATCGTTCAGGATGCGCCCGCCGGCCGACACCATCCGGGCCATGTCCTCGGACGTCGCGCCGGCGCCGACGAGACGGGTCTCGGTGCGGATCTCGCGATCCGTGCCCTCCGGCGCGAACACGATCGCCTGGCTGACGGCGCTGGCATCGGCCTCGAGGATCGAGACGGTGCGGCTGACGCTGCGGCATATGGGGGCCAGCATGATCGCGGTCGAGCTGGCGCGCGCCCCGGCCTCCAGGCGCGCCCAGCCGTAGGAAAAGACCTCCATATCCGCGCCCCAGCGGTCGATCGAGACGGAACGGCACACCGACCCCGGCCGCTGGTAACACTCGGAGATCGAGATGTGCCGCCCGCGGTGCACCGACGTCGGCACCGCAGCACCGCTCACCATCTCGACCTCGGCCCCGGTGTCGATCAGCGTGATGTCGTGGGTGAATTGGCGCGCCTGGGGCGTCTCGAGCAACGTGAAGGTCTGCACCGGCAGGCGGACCTTGGCCCCCGGCTTTACCCAGACGAAGTGGCCCAGCGGCGCATGCATATGCTCGGCCACGGTCGCCACATGGTCGTTCGCGTCGGGCGAGGCGAGACCGAACATCAGATCCTGCACAAAGTCGTAGGTCTGCAGCGCGTCGGCCAGCGGCAGGATTTCGACGCCCGGATCGTTCGAGGCGGCAAGGCGCATGTCGTGGTCGACCAGCACGCCCGTCGCAGCGCGCGCCTGCAGATCGTCAAAGCCAACGTGATGCAGGATGTCGCGTTCCTGGTTCGTGAGTGCGGCCGAGGCATGCAGGAGTTCGGCGCCGTGCATGGTGATCTCCCTCCGAGCGATCCCGCGAGCGTCAGGCGGCCTCGGGGACGGTGTAGCCGTGCGTGCGCACATGGGCGAACAGCGTCTGGGCGTCGCCCGAGTGCAGGATCCGGCCGTTCTTCATGATGTGCGCGCGGTTCGCCTCGACGTGGTTCAGGATCAAGCCGGTATGCGTGATCACCAGGCCCGAGCAGGCGCGGCCCGACCGGTCGGGTGCCGCGACGATGCGGCGGATCGCTTCGCCGACGGCCGAGACATGCTCCAGATCGACGCCGCTCTCGGGCTCGTCGAACAGGAGCAGCCTGGGGTCCTGCAGGATCAGCTTCAGCACTTCCCAGCGTTTGATCTCGCCGCCCGAGAAGCCGACGTTCATGTCGCGTGAGAGGAAGGCGTCCAGATCCAGCGCGGCGGCTTCGCGCTCGAGCCTCTGCTCGGCGCCGAGCGCGGTGGCGAAGCTGCGCAGACTGACGCCGTCGACGCTGGGCGGGCGCTGGTACCCGAGGCCGATGCCGAGGCGCGCACGCTCGTGCAGACCAAGATCCTGGATGGGCATACCGTCCAGGCGGATCTCGCCGCCGACGATCCGATAGGGCGGCAGGCCCATGATCGCGGCGAGCAGGCTGGACTTGCCCGACCCGTTGGGACCCAGCAGCACGTGCAATTCGCCTTGCGGCAATTCCAGATCGACGCCGTCCAGGATCCGCCTGCCATCGACGGCCACGCTCAGATTGTGGATCGCCAGCATCGCACGCTCCCTGCCGAACGGTTGCATTAGGCGATCAGAACGGCGCGGTCGGCGATGATTTGGATCAATTGGCACAGTTTGAGCGACACCACGCTGCCTCATGCGTGGCCGCGTGCGTCGCCACATGCGTCGCCCCACGCGTCGCCCCGGGGGGGCGCATCGGGGGCCGCAGCTGGGGCCGCTCTCGCCGCGCGAGCGGCAGTCGCTGGGTCGGCGTGGCATCCCGGCCGGTCCGGCCCGGATGGCGATATCGGCGCCGTGGGTCCGGTCTTAGGCCATCACCGTTTGCCACAGGTCGGGGTACACGCGGATCAGGCCGAAATCGTCGACCTCCAGCACCGCCTCATAGCCGCTGTCGACCGAGAGGTACCTGTAGCTGCTGTCGCTCAGACGTTCGTAGCGTTGTCTCAGCGGTTTGAACGTCCACGTCTCATCATCCAACCACACGGCGGTCGATGCCGCTTGGTCCCCGATACTGAGCTTCAGCCTGTTGATCGCGTTCGTATTCGTGGCGGGCGTGAACCCGAGATCGATGTCCACGAGCCCGTCGACGCCATCGATGGCGCGACCGTCGATCGCCCAGCGACCATCGTCCCGCCGCTGGATCGCGATCTGCATGCGGTCCGCGCCGATCCATCGATCCACGGTCGCCGCACGGCACGCCCAATCCTCGGCACAGGTCACGCTGTATTCGATCCGGATGGGCTCGTTTTCGACGGCATAGAGCGCCGCGCCGGACACCATGTAACCCGCCCCGGCGCGTACAACCGCACAGGCTTCCATGCCCGTGACATCCAGCCGTCGCCACATCGTGCTCCGCATCGGGGGGCTCAAATCATCCACGCCGCACTATCGCAGCCTCGGTAGCAGAACTCCCCCTCTCGCGCAGCACTGCCGGGCATGCGCGCGGCACCGTCGTGCGGCGCCCGCAGCCCGCGCTGCCGGCGCACTTCTAACCCCGACCGCGTTGCGCTAGCTCTACCCCAGGCAGAACTGGAGGGACCCGATGCGCTTTGCTGCAACCTGTGCTGCTGCAATCCTGGCCGCGGCGCCCGCGCTGGCGCAGGACCGGCTGACGATCGTCCACGTCAACGATCTCGACCGTATGGAGGGCCAGGGCGACACGGGCGGGGTCGCGCGCCTGGCGACCGTGATCGCGGAGGTCCGCGCCCGGGGCGGCACTGTCCTGGCCACAAGCGGCGGAGACAGCATCTCGCCGTCATTGCTGTCGAGTTTCGACCAGGGGGCGCACATCATCGCGCTGCTCAACATGGTCGGGCTGGACGCCATGGCCCTCGGCAATCACGAGTTCGACTTCGGCCCGGACGTCACCCGCGCGCGCATCGCCGAGGCCGAGTTCACGGTGCTCTCCAACAACGCGCTCGAACCCGACGGGACGCTGATCGACGGCGTGGCCGAGAGCATGACGATCGAGGTCGGCGATCACACGGTCGGTGTCTTCGGCCTGACCACGGACGGGACGGCGGTCAAGTCGTCGCCTGGTGACATAACCTTCGGCGACCCCGTCGCGGTGGCGGCGACGACCGCCGCGGCACTGCGCGAGGCCGGCGCCGACGTGGTGATCGCGCTCACCCACACCGACCGGCCCGAGGACGAGCAGCTCTATGCCGCGGGGGATGTCGACCTCGTGCTCTCGGGCGACGACCATGATCTGGCGATCTGGTACGACGGCACCACCGCGCTGGTCGAGAGCGCGAGCCAGGCCAGCCTGGTGACCGTGGTGACGCTGGACATCCAGACGGTCGAGGGCCGCCGCGGCCCGCAGGTCGAGTGGCGCCCGGCCTTCGAGGTGATCAACACTGCTGACGTCGCGCCCGATGCGGCCGTGGCCGCCCAAGTCGCGGTCTACGAGGCCCGCCTGTCCGCGGCGCTGGACATCGAGATCGGGGCGACCCCGGTACTGCTGGACACCCGCCGGACGACCGTGCGCGCGACCGAGAGCGCCTTTGGCAACCTCACCGTCGATGCGATGCGGGCCGAGACGGGGGCCGATGTGGCGATCACCAATGGCGGTGGCATCCGCGGCGATCGGCAGTACGAGCCCGGCACCGTCATCACGCGGCGCGACGTGCTGACCGAGCTGCCGTTCGGCAACAAGACCGTAGTGCTGGAGCTGACCGGCGCCGACATCGTCGCGGCGCTGGAGAACGGCGTCTCGGCCATCGAGGATGGCGGTGGGCGGTTCCCCCACGTCTCGGGCATGACCTTCGCGTTCGACGCCAGCCAGGCCCCGGGCGAGCGGGTAAGCGACATCATGGTCGGCGGCGCGCCGATCGACCCGGACGCGACCTATCGCCTGGCGACGAACGACTTTATGGGCCGCGGCGGCGACGGCTACGCCATGTTCGCCGGCAAGCCGAGCGTCATCGAGGCCAACGCCGCCGAGCTGATGGCAGCCCAGGTTATCCGCGCCTTTGAAACCGGCACGGCGGTGCCGACGCTGGACGGCCGTGTGACCCGCATCGACTGACCCGGGGAGGCACGCACGCCCGCTGTGGCCGCCTGTGTCGGCCCCGGGCGCACTGAGACGGAACGGCGAGGCGCCGTGACGCTGCTCCATGGTCAACCGTTCGGCACGGGGGCCGTGGCGAGCGGGTAGCTGGGCGGAAAGATCGTCTCGACGGGCGGGTGGTCCCAGGTGCGGTCGGGGTACTTTTCGATCAGCCCGTCGAACTGTGCCTGCGCGCGGGCGCTCTCGGCCGTCATGTCCACGCCGGGCAGAACGCGCTCGTCCATCACGCAGCGACCCTGGATGTAGACGGTCCGCGCATCGCGGCCCGACCCCGCGATCAACAGCGTCTGCACCGGGTCGATGACCTGCCCGATGTCGGGGTTGGCAAGGTCCCAGACCACCAGGTCGGCGCGGGCACCGGGTGCGATCCGGCCGAGATCGGGTCGCCCCAGCGCATCCGCGCCGCCCAGGGTGGCGGCGTCGAAATAGTCGGCAGCCCGGCAGGCGGCGCCGTCACGCTCGACATAGCGGCAGAGCAGCAGGCCGATCTGCATGTTGAGCAGCATGTCCGGGGGCGCGGTATCGGTGCCGAGCGCGAGCCTCAGACCGCGGTCACGGTAGCGACGAAAGCTCTCGAGCCCGTCGCCGAAGCGGGCGGCCACCAGCGGGCAATGCACGATCGCCGCGCCACGCTGGGCCACGATGTCCAGATCGTGCCCCGGGCCGGGATCGTAGCGCGAGGGCGTGACGTGGGTCCCGTGCGGCAACAGCACCGTCGGCCCGAGAAAGCCCAGACTGTCGAGCCATTGGATCGAGGTCGCCCCGTGCAGCCGCCGTACCGTCTCGCGCTCGAAGGCGCCCTGGCAACAGTGCAACCGCACGGGCACCCCTAGATCCCGCCCGGCCGCAGCCGTGCGGCGCAGGAGTTCGGCGGTGCAGGTCTCGATCCGGTCGGGGGCAAGCATCGTCCGCACCAGCCCGCCGGCGCGGCCCTCCATCCGCTCGCAGAAACGGACCGCGTCGGCGAGGCCCGCGAGACCCCGCGCTTCGTCGAAGTGGAGCGCGGTTTCGCCAGGGCCCACCAGATACGGGTTGCCGGTCCGGTAGGCGGGGCCAAGGTAGACACGCAGGCCCAGCGTCTCGGCCGCCTCGGCTGCCCCCTCGAATTCGGCGACCGTCTCGCCCCAGGCGCGGTAGAACAGCGAAGCGATGGGCGCCGCCGTGGTGATCCCGTTCCGGATCAGCCGTGCAAAGGCGTAGCGCTTCTGGAAGACCAGTTCCTCCGGGGCGTACATCTCGTAGGGCGGGCGGGCCGCATAGCTCTCGGGCCAGACGCGGCCCTTGGCCCATTCGGGATGGTTGTCGAAGCTCAAGATCGTGGTGTCGAGATCGCCCAGCGCGTCGAGATCGACGAAGCCCGGCGCGATCAGGGCGCGGCCGAAATCGCGGCGTTCGCGCACCTCGCCGGGGTAGTTCTGTCCGACGAAGACGATGTCGCCGTCTCGGAAAGCGACCTCGCCATGGGGCAGCAGGTGGCGGCCGCTTGCGAGATCGGCGATCACCCAGTCGGCGGCGATCAGCGTCACGGCGGCGTCGGACATGCGCGGGCTCCCGGGGCTGCGCGACCAGATGACCTGCCCGGCTATGCCGCATCAATGGCCGACAGCGCCGCTGGCGCGCCCAGCTCGGGCGTCGGTGGCGGGCGCCCACGACGCGCGTCTGGCGCGTCCCGCCGACAGGATTTTGGCGCGGCCCCGCGGCCCGGGATCCGGGCCCCGCAGGTGCCGCAAGGCAGGTCAGCGCGGGATCGCTCGTCCGAAAGGCGACTGTGATTCGTCGCAATCGCATTCCGGTTGTGCCGCTCAGCACAGCAGAATGCCGCGGGTCTGATTAGGATATAATCAGAAAACTGCCTCCAGGCCGCGCATTCGGGCATTAACTTGCAAATCTGCCGCGACGTGCGGATGCTTCGACCAGCGCAGACGAAAGAAAGACTTGGTCTTTCGTTTTTTGGTTGGCGTGCCGCAACTGGCCTCACGGTGATCCTCATGGACACTCGTCTGGCGGTCTCGGCGCACCCGGGCGCTGAGCGGCCTCTGAACAACGCGTTCGGCAAGATGGGCTCGGAGCCGTCCACGCCGCTGCTCGACGTCGACGGTCTGTCCGTCGAGTTTCCGACCCGCGCCGGTCCCGTCCTCGCCTGCAACGGTCTCACTCTCCACATCGGCCGGGGCGAGGTGGTCGGCCTGGTCGGCGAGTCCGGTTCGGGCAAGTCGGTGGCCTCGCTCTCGGTCCTGGGCCTCACGCCCCCGCCCGGCCGCGTGACCGGCGGGTCGATCCGCTTCGAGGGACGCGAGATCGGCGCCCTGCCCCAGCGCGAAATGCGGCGACTGCGGGGGCGACGGATCGGCTTCGTCTCGCAGACACCGCGGGCCTCGCTGAACCCGGCGCTGCGCATCCGGGACCAGATCGCCGCGGTCCTGCGGGCCTGCGACCCCGGTTTCAGGCCCGCCGATGCGCCGCTCCGGATCGAGGCATTGCTGGCGCCGCTCGGCTTCCCCGATCCCGACCGCGTCGCTGCGAGCTTTGCGCACCAGCTCTCGGGCGGCATGTGCCAGCGCGTGGCCATCGCCCTGGCGCTGGCCGGGGACCCGGCGCTGCTGATCGCCGACGAGCCGACCACGGCGCTGGATGTGGCCGTGCAGGCCGGGATCCTGGCCCTGCTGCGACGCCTGAACCGCGAGCGCGGGCTCTCGATCCTGCTGGTGACGCACGATCTCTCGGTCGTCCGGGCGATGGCCGACAGGGTGGTCGTCGTCCACGGCGGCGAGGTCAAGGAGACCGGCCCGACCGACGCTGTGCTGGCACGGCCCGCGCATCCCTACACCCGGGCCCTGCTGGCGGCCTTTCCCGACCCCGACCAGCCCGCGCGGCGGCTGGCCCAGATGCCGGGCCGGGTCGAGGGCTGATCGATGGAACGCAGCGTTTGCCGTCTCGCCGTTCGCTGCTCCGACGCCACCGGCTGCGGCTGCGGCTGCGGCTGCGGCTGGGGCGCCTGTCCGCCCACAGGTGACCGCCGCGCCGCGGGCCAGGTGGCCGTGCCGCAGGACGGGGCGACATGAGCGGGCCGCTGATCAGGGCCGAGGCGCTGGTCAAGCGTTTCCGCGCGGGCGGCTTCGGCCGGGCGCGCTGGGCCACCGCGGTCGAGGGGGTGAGCCTGTCGATCCGGCAGGGCCAGACGCTGGCGCTGGTGGGCGAATCCGGGTCGGGAAAGTCGACCGTCGCCCGGCTGTTGATGCGGCTGCTCGAACCCGACGCGGGTCGCGTGCTGTTCGATGGTCAGGACCTTGCGGCACTGGGCGCGCGCGCGCTCACCGAGGCGCGGCGCGGCTTTCAGATGGTCTTCCAGGACCCGCAGCTTTCGCTCAATCCCCGGCGCTCGGTCGGCGACAACCTGCGCCGCCCCCTGGGCAATGCGGGGATCCGTGGCACCGAGGCGGACGACCGCGTCGAGTCGCTTCTGCGCGACGTGGGCCTGGACGCGGACAAGGCGGCGCGCTTTCCCGGCGAGATTTCTGGCGGCCAGTGCCAGCGGGTGGCGATCGCCCGGGCCCTGGCGCTGTCGCCGCGTTTTCTGGTGCTCGACGAGCCCGTCTCGGCGCTCGATGTGTCGATACAGGCGCAGATCCTCAATCTGTTGCTGGATCTGCAGGAAAGCCGTGGCCTCGCGTACCTGTTCGTCACCCACGATCTGAAGCTTGTCCGGCTGATGGCGCGCGACGTCGCCGTGATGAGCCGCGGCCGCATCGTCGAGAGCGGCGCCAGCACGTCGGTGCTGTCCGACCCCGCCCATCCCTACACCCGGCGCCTGTTGCGCGGCGTGCTGCGCCTGGATGCGCCGCCCGACTGGGAAGCGCTGGCCGCCGAAATGTCCGAGCAAGACGAGGCCTCCCGCCTTGTCCCTGAACCGAAAGGAGAACCAGCATGATCGACTGCTTTCGCACCGCCGCCGTCCTGGCCAGGCGCAGCCTGCTCGCAGGGGCCGCGTCAGTCGCGCTCGCGCTTCTCGCACCGGCACCGCAGGCCCTCGCCGACGAAAACACGCTGACGATCGGGATCGAGGCCGATCTCGCGCGGCTGGACCCGCACATTTCGACGACCTGGAACACCTTCAAGGCGCTGCTGCACATCTACGAGGGTTTCGTCGCCGAGGACCTGCTGGTCACGGGCGTGTCGACGCCGCCCATCGTGCCGTCGCTCGCCGAGAGCTGGGAGATCAGCGACGACAAGACGACCTACACTTTCACGCTGCGCCAGGGCGTGACCTTCCACGACGGCGAGCCGTGGAACGCCGAGGCGGCCAAATTCAACCTGGACCGGATGACCAACCCCGATTTCGAGTTCCACCAGCCCGGGGCGGTGGGGATGCTGCAGTGGGTGTGGGGCGATCTGGAGAGCTATGAGGTCGTCGACGAGTACACCTTCCGCATCACCCTCAAGCAGCCCAACTCGGAATTCCTGCGCCGGCTGGCGGCCGGTGGCTCGGGCACGCCGCGGATGATCAGCCCAGCCGCCGTGCGCACGTTCGGCAACGACGGGATCAATGCCAACCCGGTGGGCACGGGTCCGTTCCGCTTTGGCGAGCGCGAGGTCGGCGTCCAGACGGTGCTGGTGCGCAACGACGATTACTGGGATCCGGCGCGCGCGCCCAAGCTGGAGCGCCTGGTGCTGCGCGGCATCCCCGAGGTGACCACGCGCGAGCTGGGGCTGCTGACCGGGGAGCTCGACATGATCTCGACGCCTTCGCCGGACTCGCTGGAGTATCTCGAGGCGCAGGGCATGACGCTGGTCAGGGGCCCGGTTTCCACGATCTATCCGATCTGGCTGAACTTCCGCGAGGAGCCGCTGCAGGACGTGCGCGTGCGCCGCGCCATGGCGATGGCCATCGACCGCGAGGGCATGGCGAAGTTCCTGCGCCGCGGCACGGCGCGGCCGGCCTATGGCATCCTCAACTTTGGCGGCCCCGGCTGGGATCCCGACTACCGCGATTTTCCCTATGACCCCGAGGCCGCCAAGCAGCTGCTGGCCGAGGCGGGGTACCCCGACGGTTTCGAGACCCGGCTCGACTGGACCATGGGCGGTGGCGGCGATGTGAACACGCGCGCCGATGCCGAGTGGATCCAGCGCGACCTTGGCCGCATCGGGATCCGCGCCTCGATCGAGGTTTTCGACAACGGCACCTACTGGGACATGCTTGCGCAGGGCATCCGCGAAGACACCTGCTGCATGCAGGTCTCGTGGGGCGAGACCAGCTTTTTCTGGCTGGACCTGATCCTGCCGGAAAGCGCGCTGCCGCCCAACGGCTTCAACAGCGGCTGGTACGAGAACCCGAAGATGGGCGAACTGCTCGCCGCCGCCCGCGCCGCGCCCACCGAGGAGGAGATGGTCGCCCTGCTGCACCAGATCCGCGATATCGTGGCCGAGGAGGTCGCGTTCATCCCGGTCTACACGCCGATCCAGGTGTACGCGATGCGCCCCGAGGTGAAGGGCTTCGTGCTCGCGCCCCAGCACTGGGCCGACTACACGAGCGTCTTCAAGGAGTGACGCTGCGGGGCGCGCCCCACGCCCGGGCGCGCCCTTCCGCACCTCTCCCGGTTGCCGCGCATGCTCAGCCTCGCCCTCCGCCGCCTGTTCGCCGTCGTCCCGGTGCTGCTGGGGGTGTCGTTCGTCGTGTTCGCGGCGCTGCACCTGGCCCCCGGGGACGCCGCGCGAACGATCCTGGGCTATGGCGCAACCGAGGAGCGGGTGCAGGCGCTGCGCGCCGAACTGGGCCTGGACCGGCCGCTGCTGATCCAGTTCGGCGACTGGCTGTGGGCCCTGGTGCACGGCGATCTTGGACGCTCGATCTCGCTGGGCGTGCCCGTCTCGGACATCATCCTCGACAAGATCTGGGCATCGCTGCTGCTGATGGGCGCGAGCTTTGCGCTGACGGCGGCCTTTGGTCTGTTGTTCGCAGCGCTCGCTGGCGGTGCGCATCGCTCGGTGCGCGACCGCGTCGTCACGGTCTCGATGCTGGTGCTCGCCAGCCTGCCGCCCTTCTGGCTGGGGATCGTGCTGCTTTTCGTGTTCGGGCTGCAGCTGCGGTTGCTGCCGATCTCGGGCGCCGGCGTGATGGCGGACGACATCACGATCCTCGAGACCGCGCGCTTTCTGGTGCTGCCGGCCGTCACGACCGCCGCCTCGTCGCTCGCGGTCGTGGCGCGGGTCACGCGCAGCGCCTTTATCGACACGATGGGCGAGCCCTATGTGCTAGCGGCGCGGGCAAGGGGCCTGTCCGAAGGCCGGATCGTCACGGTCGAGGCGATGCGCAACGTGCTCCCCGCCTTCGTGACGATCGCAGGCCTGCAGATCGGCTACCTGTTCGGCAGCGCGCTGTTCTCGGAGATCGT
>JBCCMW010000026.1:0-18384 GCA_039026175.1 Pseudomonadota bacterium | reverse complement strand
CAGCCACGTCGCCTCGGCGGCGCTGCTGACCTCGGGATTGTCGGCGGCGGGGATGCAGTTGCAGATGGCGTCGGTCGTGTCATAGGCGCGGTCGTCGATCAGCACCCCGCCCCAGGACACCATGCGCCAGTCGATGTCGCCCTCGACGAAGATCCGGTCCCAGCCGGGAACGAAGTTCGTGAAGATCCCGCGCTTGGTCTCCAGGTAGCCGGGATAGGCGGGGATGTCCCACGCGATCAGGTAGTCGGTGATCTCGCCCCAGCGCCCTGGCGTCTTGAGCTCGACCTGCAGCAGGGTCGTCGCCGCCCGCGCCAACGCATCGTCGAACTGCTGGCGCCAGGTGAAGCGCATCATGTCGCTGATGATCCACACCAGCCGCGGATCCGCGGAGCGGGCGATGGTGTCCAGCGCCTCGGACTGCTCCCTGCCCCAGACCGCCTGCGACGCGCTGTCGACGAAGACCGTGCGCACGGCCGCCTGCAGCTCGGGCGACAACGGGCCGTCCGGCACGGGCGGCGGCGTGCCGAACTGTTCGATCACATGGGGCGGCAGGGGTGCCGCCGCGGCCCACGCCGGTGCGGCGGGCATCAGCGACAGCGCCAGCGCCGCGACAAGTGCTGGCAGGCGGACGGACAGACAGAGCAGGGATCTCATCGCTAACGCCTCTCGCTTGGCTCTCGCGTATCGCCAGCCACCCCGCGTGGGCGCCGGAGATGAGGCGCAACCTCGGTCCCGGCGGCCGGCGAGGCCAGTCACGATTGCCTCACCCTTGGTGATCGTCGGTGATTGGGCGCGCCGGGATCGCCCATGCGACTCAGTCGTTTGCGCGGGTCGGCGCAGGACACAGTCGCCGCCCTGCCGCGCATCCGCCACGCCACCGGGCAGGGGTCGGGGCCGGATCGCCCGCACCGCAGTCTCCAGACCCGCCCGCTGCACCCCTGAGCGTGCCCCCAAACGCCGGACTGGGCGGTACGGTACGCGAGGACGGCGGATGAAGGGCGAGCCGGCAAGCGCGGCGGCGCTTCACGCCGGCGTTCAAGGAGCAGGCGGTCGGGCGATTGCCCGCGCCGCACCATCGGCTCTGCGCCCGGGGATGGCGGCAACGAGGCCGACCTCGGCCCCCGCCCTACTCACCCATACCCACCCTGACCCGAAGCGGCGATGGGCACGCGCCTCCGCGGCGATGCGACGTTGGGGCGTTCGGGCCTGGACGGGACCGACAGCGGCGGGCGTCGACAGGTTTTCGGGCCCGCCACCGGGACCGACGGCGATGTCCCTGTTCCCAGGGCAGTGCGGCGACGGGCGCCGTGCCGCCGCCGCCGTCCGGGTAACCGTCGACCCAGCGGCAAGGATACCGTAGCGTGGAAAGCCGGAGCACAGGGCGGCGACAGGACGGGGACTTCGCACATGGACCGCGCAGGCACGCACGCTGGCGGTGTCTTGCCGGCCGGGCCGCGACGCGGCGCCCCGGGCCGATCCGTGGCGCCTGTACCGCGCACCCGGATGGGCCTGGCGCCGGGCCCGACGGAAACGGCACAACGGCGCGTATCGCAGGGGAAAGTTCCCGAAACGGCACAGCCTGGAACCCACATCGGAACCGATGGCCAGAGAGCGGGGCGCCGAGCGCTGTCCCCGGACGAGGAGTGCGTCGACGCCATGATGCGAGCCCGGGCGATCCGCGAGGCCAGGCCAGGCGACGGCGCGATGCGCCGCGGCGGCCCGCCTGCGCTGCCACCGCCCTGCCCCACTCGCGTGCTAGCCATTCCGGCTGAGGGCGTTGTGACCCGCGTTTCCAGCCCCCGTTCCCTGGCCGCGTTCCCTGGCCGACGGCACGGTTGCTCGACCGCGGGGTCCGGCTGCGCCGCTGCCGACCGTTCGCGCCCGGCCGCTTGCCACAAGACCGGTCTGGCGACCCACACCGATGCCGACCCATGCCCGACGCGACCGCGAAGGAGACATTCGATGACCGTGACCCGATGGCTTGTCCCAGCGCTGGCGCTGTTGGCGAGCGGCTGCGCCGATGCGACCCGCTCGATCGGCGACCTGGGCGAGCTGCCCCAATCGACCCCGCCGCTGTACCAGGTCGAGCGCGACCTCGCGAGCGGCGAGACGCGGATCGATCCCGCGATGTCGGACGGTCTGGCGACGCGCGTCGCGCTGGTCATCGGTAACCAGACCTACCAGGCGGCCAACTCGCTGGAGAACCCGGCCGGCGACGCGCGGGCCATGGCCGGGCTGCTGCGCGAGAACGGCTACCGGGTGATCGAGGCCTTCGATCTGGACAAGATGTCGTTCGAGAAGGCGCTGCGCGATCTGGCGGTCGAGGCCGGCGCCGGCGCCGACGTGCTGATCTTCTACGCAGGCCACGGGTTCCAGGTCGACGGCAAGGACTATCTGGCCCCGGTCGATGCGCGCTTAACGGCGATGGAGGATCTGCCGTTCCAGACCGTCCGGCTGGACAGCATGTTCCGCATGATCGGCGCCAAATCGCGCCGGCACGTCTCGTTCCTCGACAGCTGCCGCAACAACCCGTTCGAGCAGGCGCTGCTGCAGGTGGCGCCCGGCAGTGCCGTGCTGTCGCCCGAACTCGGTTTCGGCGAGCCGCAGGTGCCGGGCGAGGGGCTGGTGGCGTTCTCGACCGAGCCGGGCGAGGTGGCCTTCGACGGCGTGGGCGAGCCGCACAGCCCGTTCGTCACCGCGCTGCTGCAGCGTGCCGCCCGCCAGCCCGACGACGGCATGACCTCGTTGCTGAGCCAGGTGCAGCGCGACGTTGAGCGCGCCACCGCGGGCGAGCAGACGCCGACCTGGGTGTCGCGTCTGGAGGGGAACCTCTCGTTTGCCGCCGCGCGCTCGGCGCCGGTCGAGATGTCGCTGGCCAAGGCCGTCGGCACCCTGCGCCGCGATCCCACCGTCGCCCCGGCCTCGGTCACCACGGTCAGCGTGACGGCCTCGGCCCAGCAGACCGCGGCGCCGCCGGTGGCAGGCGGCAGCGACGGCGGTAGCGGGGGCGGCAGCGGGGGCGGCGCGCTCCGCATCGAGGCGCCGCGCGAGCGCACGGTGGCCATCGGCGGGCGCATCCTGGCCGCGCTGGACCTGCCGGCGGGCACCCAGGTCACGCTGTCGGGCGGCGGCACGCACGGGGGGCTGATGACGGCGACCCAGGCAGGCGAGCTGCTGGAGCAGCGCGAGGTGCGCCTGACGACCGACACCGCGGGCAGCGTATTCTACCGCCTCGGCCCGCAGCAGGTCGCAACGCGCCGCTCGACGGCCTCGGTCGAGCTGGTGGTCGAGGAGCGCCTGACCGCGCTGATCGCCATCCCCGGCGAGGCGCCGAGCCGCGTGCCGGTGACGCTCGCGCTGATCCCGGACGCCTGCGACGTGGAGGCCGGCGACTGGTTCGACACCCAGGGCGTGGGCGTCTACCGCGCCAACGACGTGCTGTCCCCGGACCGCGCCGTCACGGCCTGCCGCATCGCCGTGACCCGCTATCCCGAGCATGCGCGCTTCCGCTTTCAACTGGGCAAGGCGCTGCTGGCGTCCGGTCAGCTGGGTGCGGCGGAGCGGGTGCTGCGCCAGGCGGCCGAGATGGGCCACCAGCGCGCCTGGCACCGGCTGGGTCTGCTGTATCTCGAGCGTGGCGAGACCGCACGGGCCAAGGCGGCGTTCGAGCAGGGCGTCGTGACGTGGGATCCGCCCGCGGCCGTCGGGCTGGCAGGGGTGCTGCTGGAGGGCGCCCCCCTGCCCGCCGAGCGCGAAAAGGCATGGGATCTGCTGACCTACGCCGTCGACTTCGGGCTCTGCGATGCGATGCGCACGGCGGCCGACTACACCAGCGACACGCCCAACGGCCAGGCCTGGGCCGCCCGGTTCGCGCTGGAGGCCAACGCCCGCAATTTCTCGTGCAGCGGCGGGGGCGGCGGTGGCGGCGCCAATGACCTGACGATCCAGTACGAGAAGCAGGCCGGCGGCGACGACGGCGGCGGCGGCGAGGGCGGCGAGGGCGGCGACGGCAACGGCGGCTACTGAACCTGCCGGCCGCCTCGCCGAACGCGGGGTCCGGGTCCCGCCCATCGCGACCGACCGTACCCCTTGCGCCCGCGGGCGGGAGGGGTCGGCGGTCGGCCAAGCGAGCAGGGCGCGGCGCCGCGGGCCGGACGTCCGGCCAGCGGCCCTGCCTGTCGCTCCTGCGGCGGCGGCGGGGCGGCGCGGGCCCTAGCCTGCCGCGGCCAGCCCGGCCCGGGACCCGACTCTGGGCCCGACCCGGGGCCTTAACCGGCGCTGCCGCGATCCACCCGGGAGACCCCATGCAGACGACACCGCTGCACCGCGATTTCGGCGTCCAGATCCACGGCATCGATCTGCGCCAGGCGACGGCCGACCATCTGTATCCCCAGATCCGGGCGGCGTTCGAGGCGCACTCGCTGCTGCTGTTCCGCGGCCAGGACTGGGACGACGAGGATATCCTGCGCTTCGGCCGCCTGTGGGGACCGATCGAGAACCGCACCGACGGGCCCGACCACGTGCCGCGCGTGTCGAACGTCCTGGCCGACGGCTCGGTGCTGTTGCCCGATGCGCAGCGGCTGAAGGATCTGCAGGCCAACATGCTGTGGCACACGGATTCGACCTTCCTGCCCGTGCCGGCGCTGGCCAACATCATCACCGCGCGGGTGGTGCCCTCCAGCGGCGGCGCGACCGAGCTCGTGTCCACCCGGGCCGGCCTTGCGCGCCTGCCGGCGGCGCTGCGCGCGGCGGTCGGCGGTGCCTTTCGCCACCGGCTGTCGCATTCGCGCGCTAAGATCGACGCCGAGCTCGCCAAGGCCGACCACATCGTCAAGTGGGACGAGGAGGTCTGGCGCGGCATCTGGCCCAACCCGGTGACGGGCAAGGACGCGGTCTACATCGCCTCGCACGCCTGCGGGATCGTGGGCATGGACGATGCCGAGGCGCAGCCGCTGATCGACCGGATCATCGAGGCGCTGACCCCGCAGGATGCGATCTATGCCCACCGCTGGCAGATCGGCGACGTGTTGATCTGGGACGAGCGCGCGACGCTGCACCGCGGCATGCCCTGGCCGTACGAAGAGGCCCGGACCCTGGCCTCGATCTGCATTTCGGCCGGCGCCGCCGACGGGCTGTCGGCGATGCGCCCCGCCGGCTAGCCCTTCGACGAACCGCGCAAGGCCGGGACGGCAGGGCGGCAGAAACGAAGAGCGGTCGGTCGGCCCTGGCACAGAACCCGTCGGCGCGTTGGCACAGCGGCGGCCGCTTGCCGGTCGTCCGGCGCACGGCGTGCCGCAGGGAACCCCGTGGGCGAGGGGACGCCGCCGAGGGCTAGGGCCGCACGGCACCGCGGTGTACCCTGCGGGCCATGAGCAGGATGGACCGCCGCCGATTTACCGCCGGAGCGCTGGCCGCCACGGGGCTTGCCGCCGCGCCGGCCGTGGCGCCGCGCGCGGCCCCGGCCTATCGCGGGCCAAACGTCATCGTCATCCGCTTCGGCGGCGGCGTGCGGCGGCGCGAGACCATCGAGCCCGCAACCACCTGGGCGCCCTACTTCTTGCACCGTCTGGTACCGCAGGGCGTGCTGATCCCGCGGCTCGGCATCGCGCAGCTCGACGGGGTCGAGACCAGCCACGCCGAGGGTACGCTCAACATCCTGACGGGCCGCTACCGGGCCTATCGCAACCGGGCCGAGGGCGCCGAGTTCGACCGGCTGGAGCCGGTGGAGCCGACGCTGTTCGAGTATTTCCGCCGCGCCTTCGATATCCCGGCCTACCAGGCGCTGCTGGTGAACGGCGAGGACCGGCCGCAGGAGGAGTTCCTCTCCTATGGCATCCACCCCAGCCACGGCGTGGCGTTCAAGAGCGAGGTGCTGAGCCTCTATCGCTTTAAGCTGTGGTCGCTGCGCGCGCGGCTGGCCGCGAGCACCGGCACCGATGCCGAGATCGCGGCCGACGGCCAGGCGCTGGCGAAGCTGGAACAGAAAGGCGTGCGTGGCGTCGCGCCCGCGCAGCCGCCCGAGATCCAGGCGATGTGGGCCCGGTGGCGCGCGCACTGGGGCGACAGCGGGCTCAAAAATCCGCGGGGCGACGCGGCGCTGACCGAGCTTGCGCTCTGGGCGCTGCGCGACCTGCGCCCGCGGCTGATCATGATCAACTACCAGGACCCCGATTATGTGCACTGGGGCAACGCCTCGCACTACACCCGGGCGATCGCGCGCATCGACCGCGGGATCGAGCGGCTGGTGGCCGCGGTCGCCGCGGACGAGGCCTATGCCGCCAACACCCTGTTCTGCATCGTGCCCGACTGCGGGCGCGACGCGAACCCGCTGATGAGCGTGCCGTTTCAGCACCATTTCAACACCCGCTCGGCGCACGAGATCTTTGCGCTGTTCGTGGGCCCCGGGATCGCCCGCGGCCGGGTGCTGGACAAGCCCGTGGACCAGACCGCGCTGGCGGCGACGCTGGCGGCGGCGATGGGCTTTCGGGCCAGCAGGGCCGAGACGGGGGCGCTGTCGGAGATCTTTGCGTGAGCGCGACCGACGCGGCGGGACCCGGCGCCACACAGCCGGTTGCGCGCCAGGGTGCGCCGTGGGGCCTGCTGTCCGTGCTGGGCGGGCTGTGGAGCCGGGCGGTTGCGATCCTGCTGGCGCTGCATCCGCTGGGCGCGATCCTGGTGCTGGGCTGGCTGATGCGGCTGATGCAGGCCGAAACCGCCGAGGCACGCGCCTGCCTGGCCCAAGGCAGCCGCCCGCGTCGCGCGGCGCTGCCCGGCTGGCTGGCGGCCGGCAGGGTCGAGGCGACGGGCCGGCTGGGTCGTCTGTTCGGCGGGCTCTGGCTAAACGTCGGCCACGGGCTGGCGGCGCTTGTCACGCTGGCGGCGGGCACCCTGCCCTTTACCCTGCTCTGGCTGCTGGCCTGGTGGGGCGGCTGGGAGAACTCGTTCAACAAGGGCTACGAACAGTCGTGGATCGGTCCGACCGTGGCGCTGGTCGGCGTGGCCATCGCGCTGCCGCTGCTGGCGCGGCTGCCGATGGCGCTGGCCCACCAGGCCGCCGAAGGGCGCATGAGCGCGTTTTTCGCCCGCCGCCCCGTCGCGCGGCTGATGCGGGCTGCGGGCTGGCGCTATGTGGCGCTGGCGGCTCTGTCCGCCCTCGCCGCCCTGCCGCTGTTCGCGCTGCAGGGCCTGCCGGTCTTTGTCGAAGGCTGGCGCCCGGGCTTTGCCGAGCGCAGCCCCCAGGAAGTTCAGCGCTTTATCGACGGGTATCGTCTGGTCGCCACGGCCTATCTGGTGCTGGCGACCATCGCGCTGCGGCGCATGGCGGCACGGCTGTACGCCCGGGCCAGCCTGGCGCTGGAGACCGGGCCCGGCGACCGAGGGCGCGCGGGCCCCAGCGCGCTGCTCCGCCTGGTGCTGGTCTGGACCTGCTGGCTGGCGGTGGTGGCGCAGGTCTTCGTCGCGCAGTTCCTGAACCACCAGTGGGCGGTCTGGTTGCTGCCGCCGCTTGCGGGCCTGCCCTGGTTCGCCCCGCTGGCACCGGTGCCCTGAACGCCCCCTCGGCGGTAGGTCGAGAAGGGGCGGGCCCGGGTCAGGCGAGGTCGTCCTCGCCCTCGATCAGGAAATGCAGGCTGGTCGACCCGGCCGTGCGCGCCTTGAGATGGGCGGCATAGTCGGGATCGGCCATAAAGGCCTTGGCTGCCTCATGGCTGGGCCAGGCGATGATGACGCGCAGCCCGGCGGTTTCGGGCGCGCCCTCCAACTGTTCGTGGCTGGCGGTGCGGGCGAGGTAGATCCCGCCGTGCTTCATCACCAGATCGTTCGTCGCGCGCACGTAGGCTGGGACCCAATCCTGGTTGGTGGGCGTGACGGCAAGAACCGAGTACCAGGTCATCGTCGTTCTCCTCCCGGCGCTCGACCGATTTTGGGTGTGGCGTGTAGCACGAAGGCGGGCGCACCGCCTGGGGTCGCGACCATCCCGGCGGGGCGGCGAGAGAGGGTCAGGCAGACCCGCGATGGCCGGCGCTGCGCACCGCTTCGGCGGACCGCGCGCACCGGGGGCCGGGCGTCCACGTGCAGCTCGTGCTCGTGCTCGTGGCACGGGCATCGGGCCTTGCCGCGGGCACGCGGAACCGACACCGCCGCGCCGGCACAGGCCAGGGTCCCGCGACCGGGTAGGCCGCGACCGGGCAGGACCGCGATCGGGGTCTGCAGCGTCGGGGCGATGGCGGCGTCTCCTCTCGGCGCCGGTTGGCGACCCGACCCAGATCGACCAGCGCGAGACGTCTGGCAAGTACGCACCTTTCCGACCGTTAGGGACCCAGCGGATACCGCATCGGCGGCGGCGATGCTCAGCCGGGCAGACAGTCCTTGTGCAACATCATGTGCACGCCCTTCTCGCCGTCCACGACCTGGGTGATCCGCAAATCGCCGGCCAGCGAGAGCAGCATGTAGGCTTGGTCGCGGCTGATCCCCCCGCGCTCGGACACCAGGCGGATCATGTCGCGCAGCGCCTTGCGCATGGCTTCGTCCAGGCTCACGTCGAAGCCCATGGAAATCAGCATGTCCTCGCGCTCGGCGAAGGGCTGGCTGATCGCCATGTCCTTGCGCACCGTCAGCCGAAATCGGCCCCGCAGCGCCGTCTCGACCGCCGCGATGCAGACCTCGCCGTCGCCCTGGCGCCCGTGCCCGTCGCCGGCCGAGAACAGCGCCCCCTCGGTGAAAACCGGCAGGTACAGCGTGGTGCCGGGCTTGAGCTCCTTGTTGTCCATGTTGCCGCCGAAGGCGCGGGGCTCGGGCGTGCCGATGCGGCCCCACGCCTTGGGCGGTGCGACCGCCATGATGCCGAAGAACGGGTCCAGCGCGAGATCCACGCCGATGGGCAGGCGGCACATCCCGGCGCCCTCGTCCACGGCGATGTGCATGCGCTGGTAGTTGGTGAACTCGTGCGGCAGCGCCCCCAGCAGGGGCAGGATCGCGGTAAAGCCCCAGCTCTGCATGGGCTTGGCCTCCAGGATGTCGACCTGCAGCACGTCGCCCGCCACGGCGCCGTTCACATAGACTGGGCCGGTCACCATGTGCGGGCCCGCGCCCTTGGTCGGCCGATGCGCGGCCATCGCGGCGACGTGCGCGTCCAACACACCCTCGCCGCCCGGCGGCAGGTCGGCCTCCTCGCAGGCCGGCAGGCAGTCGAGCGTCACCTCGTCGCCGCTATCGATGGTCAGCACGGGCGGCGTGGTCGCGTCGAAGTAGCCCCAGAACAGGTGCTCGGGGCGCCAGTCGAGGTGATGGCTGGCCATGGGTCTCTCCTTGGTCGTCGGCGTTCTGGTGAGGTGAGGGCGGGACGGGGAGGATCAGACATGCAGGAAGGCGGCGACGCCGTCGTCGTCCATGTCGGCGCCGCGGCCGGCTTTCACGATGCGGCCCCGGTCCAGCACGGCATAGCTGTCGGCCAGCGAGCGGGCGAAGTCGTAGTACTGCTCGACCAGCAGGATCGCCATTCGGCTGCGCAGCGCCCGGATCGCCTCTTCGATGGCCTGCACGATCGAAGGCTGAATGCCCTCGGTCGGCTCGTCCAGGATCAACAGCCGCGGCCGCCCGGCCAGCGCGCGGCCGATGGCGAGCTGCTGCTGCTGCCCGCCCGAGAGATCGCCGCCGCGCCGCTTCCACATCTGCCCCAGCACCGGGAACAGCGTGACGATCTCGTCGCGCAGCGCGTCGGGCTCGGCCACGCCGTGGTTGCGCAGGACGATCTCGATGTTCTGGCCCACGGTGAGATCGGCAAAGATCTCGCGGCCCTGGGGCACATAGCCGATGCCCGCCCGGGCGCGCCGGTGCGACGGCTGGCGGGTGATGTCGCGCCCGTCGAAGCTGATGCTGCCGGCATCGACCGGCATGATGCCCATCAGCGTGCGCAGCAACGTGGTCTTGCCCGCGCCGTTGCGACCCAGCAGCGCGTGGCACGCGCTCTCGGCGATGCCGATGGCGATGCCGTCCAGCACCAGCGCCGATCCGTAGCGCTGACGCAGACCCGACACCGTGAGAAGCATCGCAGTGCCCGTCTCAGCGGCCAAGATACACCTCGCGCACCCGGTCGTTGGCGCGGGCGGCTGCCATGCCCCCCTCGAAGATCGGCGCGCCCTCGTGCAGCACGGTCACGCGGTCGGCGATCTCCTCGACAAAGGCCATGTCGTGCTCGATCACCAGCACGGCCCGGTCGGGCGCCTTCAGCCGCCGCACCAGGTCGGCGGTGTGGGCGGTCTCCTGCTCGGTCATGCCGGCGACGGGCTCGTCCAGCATCAACAGCCGCGGGCGCTGCATCAGCAGCATGCCGATCTCCAGCCATTGCTTCTGGCCGTGCGCCAGGGTGCCGGCAAGCCGCTCGGCGACGGAGGCGAGGCCGATCTCGGCCAGCACTTCGGCCACCCGGCCCGCGCGCCGCGCGTCGCCCCAGCGCAGCACCTCGGCCCGGATCGAGCGGGGCTCGAGCCTGAGCGCCAGCTCGAGGTTTTCGCGCACGCTGAGCGCGTCGAACACGCTCGGCTTTTGGAACTTGCGCCCGACGCCGGCCAGCGCGATCTCGGGCTCGGACAGGCGCAGCAGATCGATCCGGCCGTCCAGCAGCACCTTGCCGCCTTTGGGCCGCGTTTTGCCGGTGATGACGTCCAGCAGGGTGGTCTTGCCCGCCCCGTTGGGCCCGATCACGCCGTGGATCTCGCCGTAGCGGGCAATGAAGCTGAGGCCCGGAATGGCGACGAAATCGCCAAAGGCGACGCGCAGCCCGTCGACCTGGATCGCCTGGCCGCCCGGCACCTCAGCCACCCTGCCCCGTCTCTGCCGCCGGCTCGCCGGCGCGGGCTGCAGCGCGGGCCCCAGCACGGGCCCCAGCACGGGCCCCAGCACGGGCCCCAGCGCGGGCACCAGCGCGGGCCCCAGCATGGGCCACGGCGGCACGCGCCGTGCGGGCGCGCAGGCTGGGCAGGCGCAGGTCCAACAAACCGTTGGGCAACGTCGTCACGATCGCCAACACGACGCCGGCCAGGATGAACGGCCAAAGATCGGGCGCAAACCCGGTCAGCCAGAACTTGAGCGCGCTGATCAGGCTGGCACCGATCACCGCGCCCGCCAGCGCACCGCGCCCGCCCAAGGCGACCCACACCGCGATCTCGATCGACAGCTCGGGCGACAGCAGCTTGGGATTGATGATACCGACCTGCGGGACATAGAGCGCGCCCGCGATCGCCGCGATCACCGCCGACAGCGTCCAGACCGCCAGCTTGGGCCACAGCGTGTCGTACCCCAGGAACCGAAGCCGGTCCTCGTCGTCGCGGATGGCGATCAGGATACGCCCGAACGGCGAGCGCATCAGCCGCCCGCAGGCGAGATAGACACCCAACGTCACCAGCACCGACACCGTGGCGAGCCCTACGACCGTGGCCTGTGCACCGACATCGAAGCCCAGCAGCGTGCTGAACCCGGTCATGCCGTTGTTGCCGCCGAAGCCCGTGTCGTTGCGAAACATCAGCAGCATCGCGACATACGTCAGCGCCTGGGTGATGATCGCGAAGTACACGCCCGCCACGCGCGAGCGGAACGAGAAGTAGCCATAGCCAAACGCCAAGAGCCCGGGCAGCAACAGGATCAAAAGCAGCGCATAGGGTGCGCTCTCGAACCCCCACCAGTGTGCGGGGAGTTCGGTCCAGCCCATGAAGGTCATCACGTCGGGGGTGACGCCGTTGTACGCATAGCCGGCCTTCAGCATGTGCATCGCGACCAGATAGCCGCCGAACGCAAAGAACAGCCCGTGGCCCAGCGACAGGATCCCCGCGTAGCCCCAGATCAGGTCCAGCGCGATGGCCAGCAGCGCGAAGGTCGCGATCTGGCCCACGATGTTGGCGAAGTACGGCGAGATGCCAGCCGGCCCCGCGGCCAGCGGCCCGCCCAGCACCGGCAGCGCCACCGCGATCGCCGCCATCATCGCTGCGACGGCGCGGAACAGGCCGGGGCGCTCGACCCGGCCAGTGGCGTCGTTCGCGGCCATCACCGTCTCCCTTTGGGTGCGAACAGGCCCTCGGGCCGGCGCTGGATGAACAGGATGACCAGCAGCAGCACGATCACCTTGGCCGCGACGGCGCCGTACACGGGCTCGATGGCCACGTTGATCTGGCCGATGCCGAAGGCGGCGACGACCGCGCCCGCCAGGCTGCCGACCCCGCCCAGCACCACGACCATGAAGCTGTCGACGATAAAGCCCGTGCCCATCGTCGGGTTCACGTTGTAGAGCGGCGAAAGCGCGAGCCCCGCCAGCCCCGCCAGCCCCGAGCCGAGACCGAAGGCCAGCCGGTCGGTCTGTCGCGTGTCGACCCCCGCAGCACCCGCCATGGCGCGGTTTTGGGTGACCGCGCGCATATTCATACCCAGCGTCGTGAACCGGATCAGCGCCAACACCGCAAAGAACGCCGCCGCCGCGATGGCGATCGCAAACAGCCGGTTCGACGTCATGATGAAGTCGCCGACGACCGGGAACCCGCCCGAGACATAGCCGGGCTGGTGGAACTCCAGGTTTTGCGTCCCGATCCCGACGCGCACCGCGTTGATCAGCAACAGCGAGATCGCCCAGGTTGCCAGCAGCGTCATCAGCGGGCGGTCATAGAGGCGCCGGATCACCGTCGCCTCTATCGCGATGCCGACCAGGGCCGCGGCGGCAAAGGACACAGGGATCGCGATGAACAGGTACCAGTCCAGCGCTGCGGGCAGAACGATGCGGATCGCCTCCTGCGTGAACCAGGTGGCGTAGGCGCCGACCATGATCAGCTCGCCCTGGGCCAGGTTGATGACGCCCATCAGCCCGAAGATGATCGCCAGCCCCAGCGCCGCCAGCACCAGCACGCTGGCGTAGGAGGCGCCGCTGTACAGCGTCGCCAGCGCGTTGCCGATGGCGAGCGTGCGGTCGATCTCGGCCAGCGCCGCTTTGCCCGCGGCCTGCACCGCGGGATCGGGCTCGTTGGCCAGCGCCTCGGCGATCGTCGTGCGGTTGCGCAGTGTGGCATCGGCCGCGATGGCCGCGATGGCCTCGGCCCGGCGGGCAGGGTCGGCATCGCGCAGCAGCAGGCTGGTGCGGATGTCGCCGATGGCCTGTGCCACGGCGGGGTCGGTCTCGGTCTCCAGCGCGGCGGTCAGCACCGCGGCGCTGACGGCTTCGCGCCGCCGGTCCAGCCGGCCCGCCGCACGCAGCCTCGCCTCGGCGCTCTCCTCGGTGAAGAGTGCCAGCACGAAACCCGCGCTGGCGGCGGTGGCGCGCAGGCGCAGGTTCACCGAGGGCGCCGACAGGTCGCCCCCGGGCGACGCAGGCTCCAGCGTCTCGGCCGAGACCAGCCCGTCGGACCGGTCGATAAAGGCCGCATCGGCACCGCAGCGCAGGTCGCGCCCCTCGAACCCCTGCACCACGGCCCGCGCCCACAGAGCGCCCTCGCGGCCCGCCTCGGCGCCCGCGCCCGCCAAGCTTTCCAGAGCGGTCTGTTGCGCGCGGAAGTCGCCCGAACAGATCTCGGTCAGGATCGCCGCACGGTCCAACGCAGCCGCACCGCCCGGCACCAGCAGGCAGAGCAGCGACAGGATGGCTGCGAAACGGCGCGCCATGGCGTGACCCCGAACGGTTCAGCGGCAGAGAGCGTGGAGCGAGCGCCCGGGCGGCAGGTGCACTGCCCGGGCGAGCGGCGGTCAGCTGTTCATGTAGGGGCTGAAGGGCACCGGCTCGGGCGTGCCTTCGGACTGCCACAGGATATCGTAGCCCTGCGCCTCGTTCAGCGAGCCGATAAAGACGCCGCGTTTGACGTAGGTGTTCTCCATCGTCATCGCGATCTCATAGCCCGACGGGCAGGCGAAGCTCAGCCCGGCCGACGCCTCGCGCACGGCAGGCACATCGAACGAGCCGGCCTTTTCGGCCGCCATCGCCCAGAGGTGCACGCCGTCGTAGGTCGACACCATCGGATCGATCGCCACGTCCGGGCGGAACGGCACGTCGTTGGCGCCCACGTATGCCGCCCAGTTGGCCAGGAACTCCTGGTTGCGCGGGCCGGGCGCGTTCTGCAGGTAAGCCCAGCAGTTCAGGTGACCGACCAGTTCGGTGGTGTCCAAGCCCTCGAAATCGGCCTCCACAGCATCCAGCCCCAGCACCGGCACGTCGAACGCCGCGATGCCCTGGTTCACGAACTCGCGGAAGAAGTCGGGGATCGAGTTGCCGACGACCGTGAGCACCACGATCGGCTGACCGCCCGGCTGATCGGCGAAGCTGCGGATCTCGTTGACCAGGGTCTGGAAGTTGGAATGGCCGACGGGCACGTACTCCTCGCGCCAGGCCGAGGGATCGAAGCCCTTGTCGGTCCAGTAGCCCTTGAGCTGCTGGTTGATCGTGCGCGGCCACACATAGTCCGAGCCCAGCATGAAGAACCGCTTGGCCGCACCGCCCTCTTCGCTCATCAGGTACTCGACCGCCGGCAGCACCGAGGACGACGGGGGCGAGTTCAGATAGACGACGTTCTCCGAGTTCTCCTCGCCCTCGAAGTGGAGCGGGTAGTAGAGCAGCGCGTTGTTCTGCTCGACCACCGGCAGCACCGACTTGCGGCTGACCGAGGTCCAGCAACCGAACAGCGAGGCGACCTCGTCCTGGGCGATAAGCTGGCGGCCGAGCTGGGCATAGAGCGGCCAGTCCGAGCCGGGATCGGTGACCACCACCTCGACCGTCTTGCCCAGCACGCCGCCGGCCGCGTTGATCTCTTCGGCGGCCATCTGGGCCACATAGTTCAGCCGCCCCTCGATGTTGGCCATCGTGCCCGATGACGAGAACAGACAGCCGATCTTCACCGTGTCGGCGGCATGGGCGCGACGGATCAGGCCGGGCAGCGGAAAGCTGGACGCGCTGGCGCCCAGGGCAGTGATGCCGAGACCTTTCAGGAGTGAACGACGACGCATGGCTGTCTCCTCTGCTGGAGCGGGGGTTTGTTTGCCTCTGCGTTACCGAATGGTGCGATGCGGGAGCCGAACAAGGCAGATATGGCATTTTTTCGGCAAAATCTGGTATTTGGCTGTTATGCAGCCATTGAATTTCCGTTGTTGCCTTATTCTTGTGCGTCCGGTGGGCGTGCCGCGTCGCCAACGCCCGCGCAGGGCGTGGATCGTGGCACCGACGGGCGGCATCTGGGCAGGGCGCACGGCTTTCGCGCCGCTGGGCGATGGGCCAGAATGCCGCGATGACCCAGCCCACCCTTGCCGCCCTCGCCGTGGTGCCGCGCGACGGTCGCGTCATCCTGGTGCGCCGCCGCGCACCGCCCGATGCGGGGCTGTGGGGCTTTCCGGGCGGGCGTGTCGAGTGGGGCGAGACGGTCGCCGACGCCGCCTGCCGCGAGCTGATGGAGGAGACCTCGGTCAGCGCCCGGCCCGACCGGCTGTTGACCGGGCTGGACGTTGTCGTACGCGACGACGCGGGGCGGGTGGCCTTCCACTACTATCTCGCCGCCGTGCGCTGCACCTGGCTTGCCGGCACGCCGCGCGCGGGCGACGACGCTGTCGAGACCGCGTGGGTCGACCACGCGGCCGTGCTGGCAGGGCATCTGCCGATGAGCCGGGACGTGGACAGCGTGCTGTGCCTGGCGCTGGCCTGAGGAGGCCCGACGGGACCATGGGCAGGACGATCCTGATCACCGGCGGCTCGCGCGGGATCGGCCGGGCGACGGCGATCCTGGCGGCCGAGCAGGGCTGGCAGGTGGCCCTCACCTATCGCGCCGACGCCGCAGCGGCCCAGGAGACCGTGGCCGCGGTCCAGACGGCGGGCGGCCCGGCGCTGGCCATCGCGGGCGATGTGACGGTCGAGGCTGACGTCGTCCACGCCTTCGACGCCGCCATCGCCCTGTTCGGCCGGCTGGACGCGGTGGTGGTCAACGCCGGGATCGTCGCGCCCTCGGCCACCCTGGCCGAGATGACGCTGGCCCGGCTGGAGCGGATGTTCGACACCAATATCCTGGGCGCCTTTCTGGTGGCGCGCGAGGCGGCACGACGGCTGCCACAGGCGACGGCCGCCGCAACCGGGGCGGACGCGGCGGGCGCCATCGTGTTCGTATCCTCGGCCGCCGCCCGGCTGGGCTCGCCGTTCGAGTATGTCGATTATGCCGCCAGCAAGGGTGCCATCGACACGCTGACCGTCGGGCTGGCCAAGGAACTGGCACCCGCCCGGATCCGGGTCAACGCGGTGCGTCCGGGACTGATCGAAACCGACATCCACGCCAGCGGCGGACAGCCCGACCGGGCACAGCGGCTGGGCGCCACCGTGCCGATGGCGCGGCCGGGCACCGCGGCGGAAGTCGCCCACGCGATCCTGTGGCTGTGCGGCACGGGCGCCTCCTACGCCACCGGCGCGATCCTGGATATCGCCGGCGGGCGGTGATGCGGCCCGGCGCCGCCTCGAACGAAGTTTCCGCACGACGCCCGAAAGATTGTCCCAAGGCGGGCCAATACGGGTAATGGACGCTGGCGTCATGTGTCCGCTGCAGGTGAGGAACGTCGTGAACAAACAAATTGCTGAGTTTCTGGGGACCTTTACTCTGGTTCTTTTCGGGTGCGGGTCGGCGGTGCTGGCCGGAGAAGACATCGGGCTGACCGGTATCAGCTTTGCCTTCGGGCTGGCGCTGATCGGCATGGCCTACGGGATCGGGCCGGTCTCGGGCTGTCACATCAATCCGGCCGTCTCGCTGGGCATGGTGGCGGCCGGGCGGATGACGGTGCCCGAGGCGATCCCCTACATCATTGCACAGGTCGGGGGCGCCATCGCCGGCGCGGCGATCCTGCTGCTGATCGCGTCCGGCGATGCGAACTACAGCATCGAAGCCAACGGCCTCGGCCAGAACGGCTGGGGCGTGGGCTATCTGGGCGAATACTCGATGATCGCAGCCTTCCTGTTCGAGCTCGTCGCCACGTTCCTGTTCATGGTCGTGATCCTGGGTGCGACGGGCGCAGGCGCGCCGGCAGCCATGGCGGGGCTCGCAATCGGTCTGGCGCTGGTGGTGATCCACCTGGTGGGGATCAACGTGACCGGTGTGTCGGTCAACCCGGCACGGTCCATCGGGCCGGCGCTGTTTACCGGCGTGGGCGCGATGGCGCAGCTCTGGCTGTTCATCGTGGCACCGATCATCGGGGCGGTAGGCGCGGGCCTGCTGTTCAAGTCGGGCATGCTGAACCAGCCGGAGTAAGCGGCATGCAAACGAAAAAAGGCGGCCACCGGTCAGGTGGCCGCCCCTATCGATGTCCGCCGGGCGCCACGTGGCACCCAGCGGTTGGCGTGATGCGGTGGGCGCGTCAGAACTTGGCCCGCTCCGAGCGCAGCGCCAGCCAGAGGCAGTAGCACATCACCAGCACGACCAGCGTGAAGGGGATGCCGGTGGACACCGCCGCGCCCTGCAGCGCCGCAAGCCCGCCGCCCAGCAACAGCGCGATGGCGACCAGCCCCTCGAGCGTGCACCAGAACACCCGCTGCACCACAGGCGCGTCCATCTTGCCCCCGGCCGTGATCGTGTCGATCACCAGCGATCCGCTGTCGGACGAGGTGACGAAGAAGATCACGATCAGCACCAGCGAAATGGGCGCTATGATGCTGTAGAGCGGCAGCTCCTTGAGGAAGCCGAACAGCGCACCCTCGGGCGCATAGCTGTCGATCACCGTGGCGCGCACGCCCTCGGCCCCGCCTGCGTTCAGCATGTCGATCGCGGCACCGCCGAAGGTCGACATCCAGAGCGCACAGACGCAGGTCGGCGCGATCAGGGCGCAGAGCACGAACTCGCGCACCGTCCGCCCCTTCGAGATGCGGGCGATGAACATGCCCACAAAGGGCGACCATGCGATCCACCAGGCCCAGTAGAAGGTCGTCCAGCCGTGGAAGTAGCTGGTGTCCTCGCGCCCGAACGGGTTCGACAGCGCCGGCAGCAGCATGACGTAATCGGTCATCACGCTGAAGTAGCGGGTGGCCGCGTCGACGACGCCGGTCATGGCAACCACGAACAGGAACAGCCCGACCGCCATGATCATGTTGATCTCGGAGAGCCGCTTGACACCCTTGTCCATGCCAAGGAGCACCGAGCCGAGGGCGATAGCCGTAATGCCGATAATCAGGACCACGACGACGGTGTTGCTGGGTTCGATCCCGGTCACCTCCTGCAGACCCGCGGCCACCTGCTGTGCACCAAGGCCCAGCGAGGTCGTCAGGCCGAACAGCGTGGCAAAAACCGCCAGCGTGTCGATTGCGTGGCCCGGCCAGCCCCACACCCGCTCGCCCAGGATCGGATAGAAGGCCGACCGCAGCGTCAGCGGCAGTTTGAGGTTATAGCAGAAGATCGCGAGGCT
>JBCCMW010000025.1:0-18865 GCA_039026175.1 Pseudomonadota bacterium | reverse complement strand
GGGCGGGCCGGGTAGGGCGGGCCAGGCTGGTCGGCGCCTGGCGGCTCAGGCGGCCGCGGCGGGCTGGGCGGCGGGGCCCACGGGGATCGTCGTCTGGCGCGAGGCCTTGATCTGCTCGCGCCGGCGGAGCGGCCAGGGGCCCCCAGCCTCGATCCCCACCTCCACGTCGTAGGGCCCCACGACGCTGGTGTCGGCGACGGCGGCGGCGGCCCGCGCGGCCATCGCCTCGCGCCCCGCCTCGTCGTGCGCCACGGCGGCGGCGCGCACGTCGCGCGTCCAGCCCGTGGCGGCCAGGTAGACGGTGTCGCCCTCGATCAGATCGTTCGCGGTGAACACCACCGGCTTGAACGCTTTGGCCATCGCAGCACCTCCGGAATCACGACACGAACGTCGGGTGCGACAGAAGTAGCCCGACGTCATGGGCTATTCAATAAAGCACACTGCGATTTTGCCGATCATCTATATTACATGAAAATTTCGGTATATAATGCCATGCGGAACGTTGCCCGAACGCCTGGGGTGGCGTACGCGGGCACGATGACCGGGCCGCGCCGCTATTTCATGCCGTTGCCGACCCCGCCAGGCCGGCCGGGTGCCTGGCCCCTGGCCGGCGCCCCGGCGGCGTTCCGCGAGGTCGCGGTGCTGGCGCGCGGCCGCCCGGCCGAGATCCTGCCGGTCGAGGCGGCGCTGGCGGCCTATCCCGAGTGTGCCGACAGGATCGCCGCGGTGGCCGCACCCTTGGCGTTGCCGCCGCGCGCCGACGGGCAGCCGGCGATCATGGGCATCATCAACGCCACGCCCGACAGTTTCTCGGACGGTGGGCGCTATCCGGCGGCCGAGGCGGCGGTGGCGGCAGGCCTGGCGATGGTGGCCCATGGGGCCGATATCCTGGACGTGGGCGGCGAGAGCACGCGGCCCGGTGCCGAGCCCGTCCCGCCGGCCGAGGAGATCGCCCGCATCCTCCCCGTGGTCCAGGGGTTGCGGCGCGCCCTGGCGGCTGAGGACGGGCCGCCGGCCGCAGGCGGGCGTGCCGCGGGCGGGCTTGGTGCGGGTGGGCGTGCCGCAGGCGGGCGTGCCGCGGGTGGGCTTGGTGCGGGTGGGCTTGGTGCGGGTGGGCGCCCCATCGCGATCTCGATCGACACGCGCAACGCGGCGACGGCCGAGGCGGCGCTGGCGGCCGGGGCCACGATCCTGAACGACGTCTCGGCGCTGGGGCACGACCCGGCGATGGCGGCGCTGGCGCCCCGTTTCGACCGGGTGTGCGTGATGCACGCGCAGGGCGATCCGCAGACCATGCAGCGCGATCCGCGCTACGACGACGTGCTGCTCGACGTGTTCGACTTTCTGGCCGAGCGGGTTGCCGCGGCCGAGGCGGCGGGCGTCGCACGCGGCAAGATCATCGTCGATCCCGGCATCGGGTTCGGCAAGCGACTGGCGCATAACCTGGCGCTGCAGGGCGGGGTGAGCCTGTTCCACGCGCTGGGCACGCCCGTGCTGGTGGGCGCTTCGCGCAAGCGTTTCATCGCCACGCTGGCCGAAGCCACGGGGACGGGGGCCGAGGCGACGGACCGGCTCGGCGGTTCGCTGGCGGCGGCGCTCTGGGCGATGGGACAGGGTGCCCAGATCGTCCGCGTCCACGACGTTGCGGCAACCGCCCAGGCTCGCGCGGTCTGGCACGCCCTGGCGACCGCCGATCCCCTCGCCCGTCTGCCAGGGGCCGAAACGGGCGGAGAGCTCTGACCGCCCGAAGGGCCCGGTACCCCAATGCGCCGGAGGCGCCTTCGGCGGATCGGGGTCCCGGGTCCTTCGGACGCCGATGGCTGCAGCGGCGGGCGACGCGCCCTTGACCCGGGCCGCCGCGCAGGCCGATAGGGCGCCCCATGGAGAGAACCCTGTTCGGCACCGACGGCGTGCGCGGCCGCGCCAACCGCCACCCGATGACCGTCGAAATCGCCATGGCGCTGGGCCGTGCCGCGGGCGCCTACTTCCGCGCAGGCCACCACCGCCACACCGTCGTGATCGGCAAGGACACCCGCCGCTCGGGCTACATGCTGGAGTTCGCGCTCGCCTCGGGCTTCGTCTCGGTCGGCATGGACGTCGAGCTGCTGGGCCCCATGCCCACCCCGGCCGTCGGCATGCTGACCCGGTCGCTGCGCGCGGACCTGGGCGTCATGATCTCGGCCTCGCACAACCCGTTCGAGGATAACGGCATCAAGCTGTTCGGCCCCGACGGCTTTAAGCTGTCCGACGCCGACGAGGCCGCGATCGAGGCGCTGATGGCCGGCGATCCCGCCCTGGCCGAGCCCATCGACATCGGGCGCATCCGCAACCTGCGCGACGGGCGCGCGCGCTATATTGAATTCGCCAAGAGCGCCCTGCCGCGCGGCCGGGTGCTGAAGGGGCTGAAGGTCGTCGTCGACTGCGCCCACGGGGCGGCCTATGCCACGGCGCCCGACGTGCTGTGGGAACTGGGGGCCGAGGTCATCCCCCTCGGCGTCACGCCGGACGGGGCGAACATCAACGTTGCCTGCGGCTCGACCGACCCCGCCGCCGCCCAGGCGGCGGTGATCGAGCAGGGGGCCGACGTCGGCATCGCGCTGGACGGCGACGCCGACCGGGTGCACGTGATCGACGCGATGGGCCGGGTGATAGACGGCGACCGGATCATGGCGCTGATCGCTACCCGCTGGGCCGAGGCAGGGCGGCTGGCCCAGGGCACGCTGGTGGCCACCGTGATGTCGAACCTAGGGATGGAGCGCTACCTGGCCGGCCGCGGCATCGCCCTGGTGCGCACCCGTGTCGGCGACCGCTATGTGGTCGAGGCCATGCGCGCCGGCGGCTACGTGCTGGGGGGCGAGCAGTCGGGCCACATCATCATGACCGAGCATGTGACCACCGGCGACGGACTGCTGGCGGGGCTGCAGGTGCTGGATGCGATGGTCGCCAGCGAGCGGCCGGTGGGCGAGCTTGCCGCCCTGTTCGACCCGATGCCCCAGCTCCTGAAGAACGTGCGCTTCAACGGCGCCGCCCGGCCGTTGGAGGACGCAGCGGTGCGCGGGGCGATCGCCGCGGGCGAGGCGCGGCTCGGCGACACCGGCCGGCTGGTGATCCGTCCTTCGGGCACAGAACCGGTGATCCGCGTGATGGGCGAGGGCGAGGACGAGGCGCTGGTCGCCGCCGTCGTCGAGGAGATCTGCGATGCCGTCCGGCGAGCCGCCGAGTAATGCTTCGCGCGCCCTGCGCCAGCGCCGCGCCCGGCCGACGCTGGGCCACTGCGTGCTCGATCGGCGCCGCGCCTAGCCCGCTGCCGGCCGGGTCCCCGCGGACGAAGGGGCGACCATGCGCGCCCGGGCCAGGCGGTCGGCGGCGGCGCCGGGCGGCGTGCCCCGCGCCTCGGCCTCGGCCAGCAGGGAGCGCAACGTCTCGGGGATCGCGGCCAGGCGCGCCTCGGCGGCCCGATCGTCCATCGCCAGCGCCGGCCGCGCGACCGAGATCAGGCCGCCCGCGTTCACCAGGTAGTCGGGGCAGTAGAGGATGCCGCGCGCGGCCAGGCGGACGTCGTCCTCGGCCGTTTCTAGCTGGTTGTTGGCGGCGCCGCACACCAGGCGGGCGGCGATCTGGGGGATCGTGCGGGCGTTGAGGCCGGCGCCCAGCGCACAGGGCGCGAACACGTCCGCCGGGGCGGCGTGCGCGGCGTCCGGCGCCACCACCCGGGCACCCGTCGCCGCTGCGACCGCCGCCGCGCGGGCGGCGTCGATGTCGGCCACGGTCAGCCGCGCGCCCCGTTCGGCCAGGATCGTCGCCAGGCGCCCGCCGACGGAACCGAGGCCCAGCACCGTGATCGCCAGCCCCTCGACCCCCTGGCCGAGGCGGAGCCGCGCCGCCGCCTCCAGCGACAGCGCCACGCCCCGCGCGGTCCAGGGCGAGGGGTCGCCCGCGGTGGCCGAGGTGCCCGAGACATGCGCCGTCTCGGCCGCGATGGCGTCCATGTCGGCGACGGTGGCGCCCACGTCCTCGGCCACGATGTAGGCGCCGCCGAGCCGCTGGATCGCCCGGCCCATGGCGCGCATCATCGCGGGCGTCTTGTCGCGCCGGCTGTCTGCCAGGATGACCGACTTGCCGCCGCCCAGCGGCAGGCCCGCCAGCGCGGCCTTGTAGGACATGCCCCGCGACAGGCGCAGCACGTCGGTCAGCGCCGCGGCTTCGTCCGCGTAGGGCCAGATCCGGCAACCGCCCAGCGCCGGGCCCAGCGCCGTGGAGTGCACCGCGATGATCGCCGTCAGCCCCGCCGCCGGATCGCGGGCGAAGTGCACCGTTTCGTGGCTGTCGAACGCGGGGTTGGTGAACACCGCCATGGCACGCTCCTGACCGGCCCGCCCGGGAGGGGCCTCGCCCCGATAGATGGGGAGCGCGCGGCGGACCCGCAAAGCCGCCGATCCCGTGTCAGGCCTCGTGGCAGGACCAGTGGCAGGACCAGTGGCAGGCCCCGTGTCAGGCCCCGTGTCAGGCCACGCGCCAGGACCAGTGGCAGGCCCCGCGCCAGGATCCGTGCCAGGACCCGCGCGGCTGCCACAGGGGTTAAAGTTGCCGATCGCGCGATTGACCGCCCGGCGTGAAATCCCTATCCGGCCGGTGGGCGCGTCGCCGGGTCGAGGGCGGGTGGCGACGGGCTCAGTATACCCGCCCTCGACGATGGAGCGTCCGATGACGCAGACCCTCGCGCCTGCGCGCGATGCAGCGGCCGTGCCGCCGATGCCGGCCATCAAGCCCCAAAACCCTAACTTCTCGTCCGGCCCCTGCGCCAAGCGCCCGGGGTGGAACGCCGCGGCGGTGGCCGAGCGTGCGTGGCTGGGCCGCTCGCACCGCGCGGCGGGGCCCAAGGCGCAGCTGGCCGACGTGATCGCCCGCACGCACCGGCTGCTGGGCCTGCCGGCGGACTACCGCGTCGCCATCGTGCCCGCGTCCGACACCGGGGCCTACGAGATGGCGATGTGGGCGATGCTGGGCGCGCGCCCGGTCGACATGCTGGCGTGGGAGAGTTTCGGCGCGGGCTGGGTGACCGACGCGGTCAAGCAGCTCAAGCTGGACGATTGCCGCGTGATCGAGGCGCCCTATGGCGCGCTGCCGGACCTTGCCCAGGTGCGCGCGGACGCGGACGTCTGCTTTACCTGGAACGGCACGACCTCGGGCGCCCGGGTGCCGAACGGCGACTGGATCGCCGCGGACCGCGCCGGGCTGACGCTGGTCGACGCGACCTCGGCCGCCTTCGCCCAGCCCATCGACTGGGCCAAGGCGGACGTCACCACCTTCTCGTGGCAGAAGGTGCTGGGCGGCGAGGGCGGGCACGGCGTGCTGATCCTGAGCCCCCGCGCCGTCGAGCGGCTGGAGCGCTACGCACCACCCCGCCCGCTGCCCAAGATCTTCCGCCTGACCAAGGGCGGCAAGCTGATCGACGGCCTGTTCGAGGGCGAGACGATCAACACGCCCTCGATGCTGGCCGTGGCCGACTACGACGACGCGCTGGCCTGGGCCGAGGCGCAGGGGCTGGCCGGCCTGTTCGCCCGCGCCGATGCCAACGCCGCTGCGCTGCAGGCCTGGGTCGACGCCACGGACTGGGTCGAAAACCTGGTGGCCGAGCCCGAGCACCGCTCGAACACCTCAGTCTGTCTCAAGATCGTGGATCCCGCCATCGTGGCGCTTGACGACACGGCGCAGAAGGCGCTGACCAAGCGCATGGCCGCGCTGCTGGAGGCCGAGGGCGCGGCGTACGACATCAACGGCTACCGCGACGCCCCCCCGGGCCTGCGCATCTGGTGCGGCGCCACGGTCGAGACGGCGGACATCCAGGCGCTGACCCCGTGGCTGGACTGGGCCTTTGCCGCCGCCCGGGCCGAGGCGCTGGCCTGACCCCATGACACCGTGCCCGGCGGCGGCCGGTCGCCCCCGCCTCGGGACACCGAGGCGCGCGCGTCCGTCGCCGGGCCGACACCCCATTTCGATGCAGCGGCCCGGCCCGGGCCCCTCCGCCGCGCGGACGGGTCCCGGGGCCCGGCCTGCGAGGGAGGCACCCCATGCCCAAGGTCCTGATTTCTGATAAGCTGTCCGATGCCGCCGTGCAGATCTTCCGCGACCGCGGGATCGAGGTCGATTTCCAGCCCGATCTCGGCAAGGACGCCGCGGCGCTGGCCGAGGTGATCGGGCAGTACGACGGTCTGGCCGTCCGCTCGGCCACCAAGGCGACGCGCGAGATCATCGGCCGCGCCGACGCGCTGCGCGTCATCGGCCGCGCCGGCATCGGCGTCGACAACATCGACATCGCCGCGGCCAGCGAGCGCGGGATCGTGGTGATGAACACGCCCTTCGGCAACTCGATCACGACGGCCGAGCACGCCATCGCGATGATGTTCGCCGTCGCCCGCCAGATCCCCCAGGCCAACGCCAGCACCCACGCGGGCAAGTGGGAAAAATCCAAGTTCATGGGGGTCGAGATCACCGGCAAGACGCTGGGCGTGGTCGGCTGCGGCAACATCGGCTCGGTCGTCGCGGCGCGCGCCATCGGCCTGCGCATGAGGGTGATCGCCTACGACCCGTTCCTGGCGCCCGACCGTGCCAAGGACCTGGGGGTCGAGAAGGTCACGCTCGACGATCTGCTGGCCCGGGCCGATTTCGTGACGCTGCACCTGCCCAAGACCGAGAAGACCGCCAACCTGTTGTCGGCCGACCGGGTGCGCGCGATGAAGCCCGGCGCGCGGCTGATCAACTGCGCCCGCGGCGGGCTGGTCGACGAGGCGGCGGTGGCCGAGGCGCTGCACGAAGGCCGCCTGGCCGGTGCCGCCTTCGACGTGTTTGCCGAGGAGCCGGCGCGCGACAACCCGCTGTTCGGCCTGCCCAACGTGGTGGTGACCCCGCACCTTGGCGCCTCGACCAGCGAGGCGCAGGAGAACGTGGCCCTGCAGGTCGCCGAGCAGATGGCCGACTACCTGAACCACGGCGCGATCTCGAACGCGATCAACGCCCCCTCGATCACCGCGGAGGAGGCGCCGGTGCTGAAGCCCTGGGTCAAGCTCGCCGAGGTATTGGGCGGCTTCGTCGGCCAGCTCACCGAGGAGCCCATCGACGAGGTCGAGATCGAGTATGTGGGCCGCGTCGCCGAGCTGAACCTGAAGCCCCTGACCGCGGCGCTCACCGCCTCGATCCTGGCGCCGCAGATGGGCGAGGGCGCGGTCAATATGGTCTCGGCCCCCCTGGTGGCGCGGTCGCGCGGGATCCAGATCGCCGAGACCCGCAAAGACGCCCAGGGGGCCTATGGCACCTATGTCCGGGTGATCGTCACCACGGGCGCGACCAACGGTGCGGGGCGCAAGACCCGGTCGGTGGCGGGCACCCTGTTCTCGGACGGCCGGCCGCGGTTCATCCAGATCAAGGGCATCGGCATGGAGGCCGAGCCCAGCCCCTACATGCTCTACACCGTCAACACCGACGAGCCGGGGTTCATCGGCGCGCTCGGCACCCGGACGGGCGAGATCGGCGTGAACATCGCGACCTTCAACTTGGGCCGCGCGCACAAGGGCGGCGAGGCGATCACGCTGATGGGCGTCGACGATCCGCTGTCGGACGACGTGCTGGACGAGATCCGGTCGCTGCCCCAGGTGCGCGAGGCCAAGGCGCTGACGTTCGTTTGAGGGCCGCGCCGGGAGCCGCCTAGCGAGCGGTTGCGTACGCCGCCCCGGCGAATAGGCGCTGGGGCGGTTGCCGGCGGCGCCCCGGGAGGTGATCTGCGCTCGGACGGTTGGCCGGGACGCGCGGGGCGGCAGGCGGCCCGTGCGGGTGCGATCAGCCGTGCGTTGCGCGGTCGCGCTCGTCTGCGCCGCGGCGCTGGTCCAGATCGCGCAGCAGGGCCAGGCGGACCGCGCGATAAACGTCGGCAGCGGCGTCAGGCTCCATCAGGAAATGGCCGATCAGCACACTCCGCACGCCTTCGGGCATCGCCTCAGGCAGCATTGTTTCCGCCACTCTGCTGCTGTCGCTCGTCATCAACCGCTCCATTACGCAGCGAGATGGTCACCCAGACTCGTGAGTCTAGTCCATCAAAAGCTATCGTTAGTGTACTCACAAAGTGTCGCATCCGTTGCACTTTCGGGACGAATAAACCATTTTTCTGGTCTCAGCAGGCGGCGGACAGCGCGGGCCGATGGCGATCGAGAGCAGAGGAAACACGCAGCGCAAGGTGGCGTTCTCGCCCGGTCTGGGGGAGGCGCGCGCTGAGAGCGCGCCCGTGTCGGGCGAGCCGGCCGCGCCCGCGGTGGACCGCCCGGTCTGCGCCGACACGGCGGGCGAGTATCCCTACGAGATCGTCATCTCGCCGGGCGCACCAGCCCGCGAGCGCGTGTTGAAAGCGGCCTATAACCTGTTCTTACGCCACGGTGTCGTGAAGGTCGGGATAGACGAGATCGTCGAGGAAGCCGGTTGCGCCCGGGCCAGCCTGTACACCCATTTCGGGTCCAAGCAGGCGCTGGCGTTGGCGGCTATGGAGCTCCACTACGACCGCTGGGTCGAACGCTGGCTGAAGCCGGGGATCGAGCAGTCGGGCGACACGCCAGAGGCCCGGATAATGGGCGTACTGGCGCTGTTCGATCAGTGGTTCCACTATCGCGAGACGTTTCTGACCTGCTTCTACGTCCGCGTGATGTTCGAAACATCGCCCGGCGATCCCGTGCGCGAGGCGGCAGTCCACCACCTCAGTTCCATCGGGGACACGGTTTCGGGCCTCGCAGAAGAGGCCCATTTCGAGAATCCGGACGGCTTTGCGCGACTCTTTCAGGTCGTCATGGCCGGCAGCATCGTCGCGGCGACCGCGGGCAACCGCAACGCGGCGAACGAGGTGCACGGGGTGGTCAGCGACATCGTCCGTCGTTGGCCACGCCGCGCGGCGTCGTAAACCGCACCCGCTAACCCGTCCGTCGCCGCGACAGTTCGGGCGCGGTCGGCAAGGCGGCGTCGATCTCGACGCGCGCGGCATCGGGCGTGGGCAGCCGGCCATCGGTGCCCGAGGCCGCGCCCAGCGTCTCGAACCGCCGCGCCGCCGGCAGAACGCGCCGCTCCAGCGCACCGACCGTGGCGTTGTAGCGCTCGACCGACTGGCGCAGCGACTGGCCGAGGGCCGTGACGTGATTGCCCATGCTGGCCAGCCGCGCGTGAAGCGCGCGGCCGGTGTCGGCGATGGCGCGGGCGTTGTCGGCCAGCCGCGCCTCGCGCCAGCCGTGCGCGATGGCCTTTACCAGCGCAATCAGCGTGGTCGGCGTGGCGATCAGCACCCGCGCCTGCAGCGCCTCGTCGAACAGGCCGGGTGCGCGCTCCATCGCCGCTGCGGCGATCCCCTCGCCGGGCAGGAACATCACCACCAGCTCGGGCGTCGCGGGCAGGCGCGTCCAGTAGGCCTTGGCCGACAGCGCGCGCACGTGGGCGCGGACCTGGCGCACATGCGCCGCCAGCGCCGTGTCCGCCGCAGCGCTCTCGCCCGCCTCGATCGCCGCCAGATAGCCGTCGAGCGGGGTCTTGGCGTCCACGACCACGTGGCGACCCCCCGGCAGGCGGACCACGGCGTCGGGGCGCAACAGGCCGTCGCCACCCGGCAGGCTGGCCTCGGTCGCGACGTCGACGTGTTCCAGCATCCCGGCCATCTCGAACACGCGGGCGAGCTGCATCTCGCCCCAGCGCCCGCGGGCCTTGGGAGCGCGCAACGCCTGGACCAGCCGCCGCGTCTCGGTCCCGATGTTCTGGTGCAAGGCGCGCATCGCCTGCGTTTCGGCATGCAGGGCGGCATAGGCGCCGGTGCGCGCCTGCTCGATCTCGCCGACGCGGGCTTCGAAGCGGCGGAGCTCCTGGGCCAGTGGGGCGACCAGCGCCTGCACCGCCTGTTCGCGCGCCGCCCCCGCGGCGCCCGTCTCCTGCGCATGGGCGGCATGACGTTCCGAGACGAGGGCGAGGAACCGCTCGGCGTTGGCGTCCAGCGTCTCGGCCGCGATGGTGCGGAAATCGGCGGTCAGGCGCGCTTCTGTCTCGCACCACGTCGCGCGTTCGGCGGCATGACCGCGGCGTTCGGCCTCCAGCGTACCGGTGGTGGCGGCGTGCTCGGCCCAGGCGTCGGCCAGGGCGGTGCGCAGCCGCTCGGTCTCTTCGCGCCGGGTCGCGGCGTCCTCGGCCCGCACCTCGGCCGCCGCCAGCGCGCGCTCGGCCGCCGCCAGCCGCTGGGCCGTGCCGGCCGCCGCGTCGCGGGCGGGCGCCAGCGCCAGGCGCCACAGGGCAACGGCGCCAAGCACCAGCCCCAGCACCAGGCCCAGCCCCAGGGCCAGTGCGACGGCAAGCGCTGCCTCGGACAGCGCCATGGTGGGCGGCAGCGTGATCCCGGCGATCTGCATGGGGCGATCTAAGCGCAATATCTTGCGGTTGTCTCTCTTTCTTCTACCACTCTCGATGTCCGGCCGCCAGGGCATGCCGCAGGCTGTCCCGTCGCCCGCCCCACCTGCACAGGGCCATGGCAGGGGGCGGATCGCGGGCGTAGATGACGGGGGCGGTGTCCCGGGCGCGACCGTCGCCAACCGCAAGCGGCGCCGACCCGCGCGCGGCCTTTCAACGCCGAGCCGCCGTCTCTATAGAGGCGCGGGCGCTGCACGTCGGCCCCACGGCGAAGGGCGGGCAGGGGCGGCGACATGGCGAACGTGGTGGTGGTCGGCGCCCAGTGGGGCGACGAGGGCAAGGGCAAGATCGTCGACTGGCTGTCCGAGCGGGCCGACGTGATCGTGCGCTTCCAGGGCGGCCACAACGCCGGCCACACGCTGGTGATCGGGGGTACGACCTATAAGCTGTCGCTGCTGCCTTCGGGCATCGTGCGCCCGGGCAAGCTGTCGGTGATCGGCAACGGCGTCGTGCTGGACCCCTGGGCGCTGGTCGACGAGATCGAGCGGCTCTCGGGCCAGGGCGTGGCCATCGGGCCGGACAGCCTGCTGATCGCCGAGAACACGCCCCTGATCCTGTCGGTGCACCGCGATCTGGACCAGAGCCGCGAGGCCGCGGCGGGCGCGTCGAAGATCGGCACCACCGGGCGCGGCATCGGCCCGGCCTACGAGGACAAGGTCGGCCGCCGCGCCGTGCGCGTGGCGGATCTGGCCGACGAGCCCACGCTGGACGCCCGGCTGGACCGGCTGATGGCCCACCACGAACCGCTGCGCCGCGGCCTCGGCGCCGAGCCGGTGGACCGCGACGAGCTTCGCGCATCGCTGGTCGCCATCGCGCCCAAGATCCTGCCCTATGCGGCACCCGTCTGGCGTCGGCTGGCCGGCGCGCGGGCCGAGGGGCACCGCATCCTGTTCGAAGGCGCCCAGGGCGCGCTCCTGGACATCGACTTCGGCACCTACCCTTACGTGACCTCGTCCAACACCATGGCGGGGATGGCGGCCGTCGGCTCGGGCATGGGCCCGGATGCCATCGACTTCGTGCTGGGCATCGTCAAGGCCTACACCACGCGCGTCGGCAGCGGCCCCTTCCCCACCGAGCTGACCGACGACACCGGCCGCTGGCTGGGCGAGCGGGGGCGCGAGTTCGGCACCGTGACGGGGCGCGAACGGCGCTGCGGCTGGTTCGACGCCGCCCTGGTGCGCCAGACCTGCCTGACGGGCGGGATCTCGGGGATCGCGCTGACCAAGCTGGACGTGCTGGACGGGATGGAGACGCTGCAGATCTGTACCGGCTACCGGCTGGACGGCGAGACGTTGGACCATCTGCCCATGGCGGCCGAGGCCCAGGCCCGCGTCGAGCCGGTGTACGAGACCATGCCGGGCTGGCGCGAGAGCACCGCCGGCGCGCGCCGCTGGCTGGACCTACCCGCCGAAGCGATCAAATACGTCAAGCGCGTCGAGGAACTGATCGAATGCCCCGTCGCCCTGCTCTCGACCAGCCCCGAGCGCGATGACACCATCATCGTCACCGACCCCTACCGCGGCTGACGCCCGCCATGGCGAGCGCGCACGGCGCAGGGCTGCCGCCTGTCGCGCTATCCCGCGCATGCCCGCCAGGCCGACCGCGTTTGTGCGACCCGGCGGCGCTCGACGCTCGGGCGGGTCGGCCCTATGTGAACCGCCATGCAGCACAAGACGAAAAAGCGCCTCTCGCTCCTGATCCTGGTGCTCGGCGTGCCGGCCTACATCGTGGTGGCCGTAACGCTGGTGGGGCTGTTCGAACGGCCCAACATCTGGGTCGAGCTCGGCATCTATGTGGGGCTCGGCGTGCTGTGGGCCTTCCCGCTGAAGGCGGTGTTCAAGGGCGTCGGCCAACCGGGCCCGGGCGAACCCCCGATCGACAAGCGCTGAGCGGCGCGCCGAGGAGCGCGCCCGCCGCCGCGGCCTGTTTTGCCGCGCTCCGCCGCCTCAGGCGTCGAAGTAGCGGCTGACCCGCTCCAGTTCGGCCTCGGCCAGGGTGTAGCTGTCGGCGTCCAACTGCTGGATCCGCCCGTCGCGCACCAGGCGGCCGAAGTTCTTGACCCGTACCTCGAGGTTGCGCACGACCTCGCCGGGGATGCTGTCCATCACCTTGAACATCTCCTTGCGCGAGAAGCGCGGGCGATGCTCGACAAAGGTCAGGAAGGCCGCGGCGCAGATGAATTGATCGTCCGGCGTGTAGGCGTCCATCTTCCACGACAGCGCCTGGGCGGTCATCGGCGGTTTGGGCCGGCCGGCGCCGTCGTCGCGCGTCATGCGCAGGCTGGGGCGCAGCGCCGGCCCGTCGTCGCCCAGCGCCATCGGTTCGTCCGCTCGATCATCGGCCGGTGCGTGGGCGCCGTTGGTGCCTGCGCCGCGCGCGCCGCCCGAGCCGTTAGCGGCCGTGGCGGCCTGGCGGGCGGCCTCCTCGGCGGCGTCCTTCTCGGCAAAGTAGCCGCGGCGGCGGCGGCGGCGCGGGGCCCCGCCGTTGGGCGCAACAGGCGCCGCGGCCGGGCCCAGCGCCGTCGCGCCTGCCGGTTTCGGCGCCTGGGCTGATGGGGGGGCTGATGGGGGGGCTGATGGGGTGGCCGATGGGTGCGCCGCCGCTGGGGCCGCTGCTGGGACGACGGGCGCCTCGTCCAGGACGAGCGGCGCATCGGGCTCGAGCGGGTCGCTCGGTCCGTCGGCCACCGCGTTGCGCGGCATGGCGCTGGCTGCATCGATGGGTGCATCGATGGGCGCATCGGGCGAGCCCGGTGCGCTGAGCCCGGCAGCGGCCAGATCCTCGGGCCGTGGCGGCGTGGCCGCGTCTATTTCGGCAAAGGACCGGGGCGCTGCGGCGGGCGGCGGCGCGGGCTCGATGGCCGCGGTCTCGGCCAGCCTTGGCTCGGCGCGCTTGTTGCCGGGTTTCGAGGATGCCGTTGCGGGCGCGTCACCGTCGGCGCCGTCCTCGGCTTGCGCTTCGCCCTCCGCCCCGACCGCTGCCCCGACCTCCGTCTCGCCTTGGCGCCGGCCGAACAGACGGAAGGACCAGCTGCCGCGGCGCCCGCCGGCGGCCGGGCGCTCCGCCTCGGCGTCGGTCTTCGGGGACTCGGCTGTGTCGGCGGCGATCTCGGCGCTTGGTGTCTCGGGGCCCTCAGTCTTGGGGCCCTCAGTCTCGGGGCCCACCGCCTCGGGGCCTTTAGTCTCGGGGCCCGCCGCCTCGGGGCCAACCGGGGCGTCCGCCGGCGTGTCGCCCGGCCCCGCGGCCGCCTGGTCCGGGGTCATGGTGTCGGGGGGCATGGGCTCCAGCGGCATCGGTTCGAGCGCCATGGGGTCTAGCGGTTCGAGGTCGAGCGCGAGCGGGGCGGCTTGGTCCCCGGCGTCTGCCGGCCGTTGCGGCGCCGGGCCGGCGTCGTCCTCTGCGGGGTACAGCGCGACGCTGTCGGGTCCATCGGGGAAGAGCTGGGTGACCGTCGCGGTCTCGACACTCTCCAGCACGGCGGCGTCGAGGGGCGGTTCGGCATCGTCCAGCGTGAGCGCGAGCGGCATCGCAGGCTCGGCCGCATCGTCCACCGACAGCGAGAGGGTCGCGTCCGTGTGCGACGGGTCGCCCATTGCGGTGGGTGCGGCTGTCGTCGTCCATTCGGTCTCGGGCAGCAGCATCGCCGGTGCCGGACCATCGAGGACCGGCCCGTCGAGCGTGGGCCCGTCGAGCGTGGGCCCGTCGAGCGTGGGCCCGTCGAGCGTGGGCCCGTCGAGCGCCGGCCCATCGAGCGCTAGGTCATGGGGCGCCGGCTCATGGGGCGCCGAGCGATCCTCGGCAGGGTTCTCGGCAACTCGGCTTTCGGAGACTGAGCCTTGGGAGAATAGGTCGTCGGAGAATGGGCTGTCGGGTACCAGGCGCAGCGCGGCGGGTGCCGGGTCGGCATCCTGCGGTGCGGGCTCGGCCGCGGCTGCGGGCTCGCCGAACGGGACCGTGCGCTCGAGATCGGCCTCGGCAAGGGCAGGCTCGCCGGCGTCCGGCGCGGGCGCGCCGGTGCCCATCAGCGACGCGACCAGCGGTGTGTTCTGTGCCATGTCCTCGAGCGCTGCCATGGCCGGCGCGAAGGGAGCGGCCTCGGGCGCGCCGTGCAGCGTGGCAGCCGCCCGATCCATGGGGCTGTGGGCCGCGTCGCCAGCGTCGGCGGCGGGCGCAGCCGGGGGGGCGAAGAACGGCGCCAGATCCTGGGCACGGAGCAACAGGTCCTCGCCCTCCATCGCCTCGGCCGGCGGCGCGGGCTCGGCGTCGATCGCGCTTGTCGGCGCATCGTCGTCTTGCGCCGCCGCGTCGGCGGGCGCCGTCTCGTCCAGCTCGGGCGGCAGCGTGCCGTCGGCGAACAGCGGGTCGGCGGCGCGGTCGTCGGCCGCGAAGGCCGCCTCGGGCGCATCGGCCAGCAGCAGGGCAGGGTCGAGCGTGGGCGGCACGTCTTCGAGATCGCCAGGCGCCCCTTCGAGGCTGGCGACGCCGGCGTCCAGCGTGCTGGCATCCGGCGTGTCGGGGTCGGGCACCTGGCCCAGGTCATGGCTCGGCTCGACGGCGGCGCCGGCCTGCCAGGGCTCGGGGGCCGGGCCGTCGCCGGCGGCCTCCTCGGCCTCGGCCGCCGCGGCGATGGCGCGGGCGAGCGGATCGTCGAGGATCGACGTGCCTCGGCCGGGCGTCGCGGGCGCCTCCGGCGGAACAGTCGGTCCGGGGCCTTCGGCCGCGACGGCGGCGGCGGCGGGGATCGATGCGGTCTCTGCGAGCGCTGCCGACGGGGATGGTTCGAAAGGGGCTTCGTCCAGGGACGCTGCGGCGAGCGGGTCGTCGGAGAACGGCGTTCCAGGGACGTGCGTTTCGGCGACGTGCGTTTCGGTGGCGTCCGTTTCGGTGGGGGGCGGGGTGTCGGAGAGTGTCTCTGCGTCGAATGCCTCTGCCGCGGGTGGTTCGGCGAGTGGCGGTTCGGCGAGCGGCGGTTCGGCGAGCGGCGGTTCGGCGGCGGGACGCCAGCCCCCAGGGCGGAGCGCGCGGCCCGCCGGCCGGGGCTCGGGCTCTGGGCCGACGACCGGCATGCCGGCGGCGAGGGACAGCGCCTCGCGGATCTCGGCCACGGCAGTCTGGTCGAAGCGGGGGCGCGCTGCGTCCTCCGCCGCTTCGCCCATCTCATCGCCCGTGCCATCGCCCGTGCCATCGCCCGTGCCATCGCCGAGCTCGGGTGAGAGGTGGGCGGCAGGACCGGCGGTGTCTTCCTCTAGGTTTTCCTCCAGGCTCTCGTGGGGGGCCTCGGCGGTCTCGGCGGGTTGTGACGCTCCATCGGGGATCGCCGTGGCGTCGCTGGGCGTGGTCTCGGCCGTGTGCGCCCGGTCGGTGTCCCAGAGCGCGCCGGTTGGCGGCTCTTCGGGGGGTGTCGCCGTGGGTGCCGGCTGCACGGCATCCGTCGCCTGGGGCGCTGTGTCCTCGGGCGGCATCGCGTGGTCTGCCAGGGTGCCGTCCGGTCGATCATCGTCGGGTAGCGCGCCGATGGGCAGCGCGGTGCTGGGGAGCGCGCCCATCGGCAACGCCCCCAGCGGCAGAGCGCCAGCGGGCAAAGTGCTCTCGGGCAAAGCGTCGGCGGGCAAAGCACCGGCGGGCAATGCACCGGCGGGCAGAGCGCTGGCGGGCAAAGTGTCGGCGGGCAACGTGCTGGCGGGGAGACCGCCGATCACGTCGGCGTCGCTCAGCTCGTTGTCGGCCAGCGCGCGCGAGGCGACCACGATGCCGGGCAGCACCTCGATGCTGTCGGCCTGCTGCCCGGTGGCGGCGGCAGCCTCGGCGGCCAGGCGCCGGCGCACCGTCTCGTCGAGCGCGATGACCGCACCGCCGGGCAGCGCCGGGCTCTGCTCGAGCCCGCGCGAGGCGCTGGCGAGCACCGCGTCCAGCACCCGTGCCGGATCGTCGAACCCTTCGATCGAACAGGCGAATGCGCCGAGCCGCACGTCGACGCGTTGGCGACGTTCAGACATCGCAGGCCCCCTTCATGCTCCCACCGCCCGGTGGATGAATGCCGGGCGGCCTCGCTCGCCGTCCGGCCCGAAAACACGCATCGGGCGGAGAACCGGCACGAGTAGCTGCACGCAATGTATCACCCCGCGTGGACATGTGCTGCGCAGGGCGCGGGAGGCAAGCCCGCACGCGCGCCAGCACGTGCCCCAGCACGCGCTCTGGCACGCGCTCTGGCACGCGCTCTGGCACGCGCTCTGGCACGTGGCCTGGCACGCACCCGTCCACGCACCGTCTCGGACGGGGCCCACGCATGGCCCGCACGTGACGGTAGAGTGGGCGTTTGCCCGGGATTTGGGGCAGTTGTGTGACGATGTGGCTATGGCGTGGCCGACCCGGCGCCGGTTTGGCGGCCGGATCTCGCTCCGCGGCGTGGCGGCGAGAGCGCGGCGGTCGGGGCGCGCTGGCATGGCGCGCAGAGACGGCTACGGCGCCGAGTTCATTGACCGCCCGAGGAGGCGGGGCGAGACAGGCGCATGGTTCCGATCCCGTTTGCCGGGCCGCTCGTGCTGGTAGGCGGCGGCAGTCTGAGCGCCGCCAGCCTGGCCACCGCCCGCGCCGCGCTGGGCGCCCTGCCGGCCTGGGGCGCCGCGGCGCCGGTGCTGGTGGCAGCCGACGGGGCAGCCGACCGGCTGGCCGCGTTGGGAGAGGCGCCGGCGCTGGTGCTGGGCGATCTGGACAGCGTCGCCGATCCCGAGGGGTGGCGCGCGCGGGGCGTGCGGGTCGAACGGCTGGCCGAACAGGACACCACCGACTTTGAAAAATGCCTCTATGCGACCGAGGCGCCGCTGTACCTGGGTGTCGGCTTTATCGGTCGGCGGCTGGACCACAGCCTGGCGGTGCTGAACGCGCTGGTCACCCGGGCGGGCGGGCACGGGGCGGCCAAGCGGGTGGTGCTGCTGACCGAGCACGAGGTGATCTTTGCCGCGCGCCCCGGGCGGCGCTATGCGTTTGCGCTGGCGGCGGGCGAGACGGTGTCGGTGTTTCCGCTGGCGCCCGTGGGGGCGCTGGCGTCGACAGGGCTGGTCTGGCCTCTGCACGCGCTGACGCTGGCGCCTGCCGGCGTGCAGGGCGGCGTGATCGGCACGTCGAACCGCGCGACGGGCGAGACCGTGACGCTGGGGTTCGACCGGGCCGGCGCGCTGTTGCTGTTGCCGCGCGCGGCGTTGGGCGAAGCCCTGGCCCAGGTGGCGAGCGAGGCGTGAACGCGTAGCCGCCTCGGGCCCGGCGCGGCAGGCTTGGGGGCCAGGCTTGGAGGGCAGGCTTGCGGGGCAGCCTTGCGGGGCAGCCTTGCGGGGCAGGCTTCGGGGCGGGCGGGACGCCGCGCGCGGATGGCAGCGGGCGACCACGACGACACGCCACACGCGGGCCGACGTTTGTCGCCGTGGCACCGCGGCGGCGATGTCCGAAGACAGGCCAAAGTCTGCAGGCGCGCCGCGTCCGTCACCGACAGGACGCAGGCCCCTACAACGCGGTCAAAGCCGGCACGATGCCGGGCGACGAGACGCACCGTTCCGAGGCTGCTGGGCGGTTGCCTGCAAGGCGGGCAAGGGCGCGGGGGCAGCGTCGGCGGGGCGTCGGCCGTTCAGCAGGCGGTGACGTTGACGGCGAGGCCCCCGAGCGAGGTTTCCTTGTACTTCTCGCTCATGTCTCGACCGGTATCGCGCATCGTCGCGATGCAGGCGTCCAACGAGACGATATGGCTGCCATCGCCGCGCAGCGACAGCGAGGCCGCCGAGACCGCCTTGATCGCGCCCAGGCCGTTGCGCTCGATGCACGGGATTTGCACGAGGCCCGCGACCGGGTCGCAGGTCATGCCCAGGTGATGCTCCAACGCGATCTCGGCGGCGTTCTCGACTTGCGCCGGCGAGCCCCCCAGCGCCGCGCACAGCCCCGCCGCGGCCATGGCCGAGGCTGAGCCGACCTCGGCCTGGCAGCCGCACTCGGCGCCCGAGATCGAGGCGTTGTGCTTGATCAGCCCGCCCACCGCCGCGCCCGTCAGGAACATCTGGCGGATGCCCGCGGGCGATGCGCCCACGATGTGGTCGCGGTAGTAGCGCACGACGGCGGGAAACACGCCGGCCGCGCCGTTGGTGGGCGCGGTCACCACCTGACCGCCGGCGGCGTTCTCCTCGTTCACCGCCATCGCATAGGCCGACAGCCAGTCGTTGGCGACGTGGGGCATGGGCATGTTGCTGGCCCGCTCGGCGCGCAGGCTCTCGACAATGCGCTTGGCGCGACGGCGAACGTTGAGCCCGCCCGGCAGGGTGCCCTCGGTTTCCAGCCCGCGGTCGATGCAGTCGTTCATCACTGCCCAGATGCGGTCGATCTCGGTGTCCAGCGCGCCGCGGGCCAG
>JBCCMW010000024.1:0-19189 GCA_039026175.1 Pseudomonadota bacterium | reverse complement strand
GTCTCGGTGTGCCCGTTCCACAGCATGCCCAGCGCAAAGCCGCCGCCGTCGCGCCCGCTGGGATCGATGTTCAGCAGATCGTAGGTCGTGACCGACAGGCGCGCTTCGTAGTTGTCCCACGTGCGGTCGCCCAGCGTGACCAGACGGTCATAACCCAACTCGACCGGCCGCAGACCGCCGTTCGAGATCTCCCACTTGCCGTCCACCACCTGGGCGACGTCGCTGATCTGGGTCGCAGCATCCCAGTCGATGCTGTAGTTCGGCCCATAGGTCGAGCCCGACACATAGTCGATCGTCACATCCTTGGTGACGATGGAGCCGTCGCCGAATGTCGCCTCGATAGTGATGATGTCGTCGGTCGCCGAGGGATCCAGCGCGTCGTACGAGAGCTCGACGTTGAAATCGCCCTCGTTATGCAAGCGGCGCGTATCGGCGCCGATGGACAGGTTCTGCAGCGTGCCGCCGTTCACCCGGAAGCCCAGGCTGGTGACATCGCCGGCCACGTTGCCCAGGACGTTGATCCACTCCTGCGTCTCGCCCGGCGCGCCGAAGGTCTGGGTATCGCCGTACCAGATGCTTATCGGATCGCCGACCACCAGACTGACCGTCGCCGTCGCCGGGTCGGACCCGTCGGTGATGGTGTAGGTAAAGCTGTCGGGCCCGTTGAACCCCGCGCTGGGCGTATAGGTCAGCGTGCCGTTACCGTTGTCTATGAGCTGCCCGTTGGTGGGCGCGGTGTACGACACAAAGGACAGCGTGCCCTGGTCCGGGTCGGTGTCGTTCGCCATCAGATCGTTGGCGATGTTCAGCGTGATCGACGTGTCGGCGTCCAGCGTAAAGCTGTCGTCGGTCGGTGTCGGCGGGATGTTGATCGGCACGACGGTGCTGTCTTCGCCGACGATCGGGTCGCCCGACCGCTCGACCCAGTCGACCTGCGCCGTAAAGCCGTTGGCGCTGCCCGTGTTGCCGGCGAACAGACCCGCGGCCGACAGCGTGAGCGCCTGGGTGAAGCTGCCCGCCGTCGTCCACGTCGCGTTGTCGGTCGAATAGGACAGGGTCCACTGGTCGCCGACCCGCTCGACCCGCATGTAGGGCGCGCTGCCGCCCGGCACGGTCACGTTGATCCGGCTCGCGCTGGAGCCGTTCACCGTGACGGCGGCGAACATCCGCAGGTTGCTGCCGTCCCAGAACTGGTCAAAGCGGATCCAGTTGCTCGCGTCCTGCTCGAACAGGAAGCCCTGCATCTGGAACGCCTGCGACGGTGTCGACAGGAACCGCGCGGTCAGCGCGATGTCGGTGTCGCCCACCGTCTGTAGCGCGCGGGCCGCGTTGTTGGTGCCCCAGACATCGAAGTTCCCGTCCGGGGTGACGAACTGCAGCAGCCCGTCGTCGCCCAGCACGGCCAGCCCGCCCGAGATGCCGGACGGGCCCTCGACCCGCCAGGCCGCATCCAGACTGCCGTTCGAGAAGTCGTCCGATGCGAACCCGGTCTGCGGCGGCGCCGCCGAGACCGTGATGGTCAGCACGCCGTCGCCGGTCGCCGTGCCGTCGCTGGCCGTGTAGGCAAGCTGCTCGGTTCCCGTGAAGCCGGGATCGGGCGTGTAGCGCAGCACGCCGCCGCCCAGATCCACCAGGGTGCCGTTCACCGGATCGCCGATCGACGCCAGCGACAGGGTATCGCCGTTCGCGTCGACATCGTTGGCCAGCAGATCCGTCGCCACGGTGATGTCCAGCGGCTGATCCACCTGGGTGGCCAGCGCGTCGTCCACCGGCACGGGTGCCACGTTGACCGGCGTCAAGGTGCCGTCCTCGTCGACGATCGGGCGCGCGCCATTCTCGAAATAGTCGACCTGGGCCGTGTAGCCCGGCACCGACCCGGTGAACGAGGTGCTGCCGGCAAAGACGCCGACCTCGCTGACCGTCATCGCGCGGGTCAACGTGTAGGCCAGATCCCAGGTCACCTTGTCCTGCGACGTCTCGAACCGGAACTCGTCGCCCAGGCGGGTGATGCGCAGGTGCGGTGGCTCGGGCGGGAAGATGTTGGCGAACAGCGGGTAGGTCGTGGTGCCGTTGACCACCGAGCCCACGATCAGCTTCTTCAGCCCGCCGCCTGTGTCGGCGATGTCAAAGCGCAGCCAGTTGCCCGCATCCTGGATCACCAGGAGGCCGTGCTCCTGGTACTGCGTGCCCGGCAGGGTCAGGAACCCCGCGCCGATCTGGAAATCGGTGTCGTCGACCGACTGCAGCAGCCGCGGCGTGGTCAGCACGTCCGCGGCGCTGACCGCCACGCCGGGGGGCGACACGATCTCGACGAACCCGTCGGTCGCGGTGGTGCCCAGACGCGCCTCGCCGGCGATGCCGCTGTATGTCCAGATCGGGTCCAATACCGCGGCCGAGAAGTCGTCCGACACGATATCGCTGTCGGGCGGCGGGGCGACCACCTCAATGGTCGCCGTACCCGTGGTCGCGGCCGAGCCGTCGCTGGCGCGGTAGGTGAAGCTGTCGCTACCCTGGAACCCGGGGTTTGGCGTGTAGGTAAAGCTGCCGTCCGTGTTCAGCGTCAGCGCGCCGTTCGACGGGCCGCTGTCCAACAGCGCGGTCAGCGCCGTGCCTTCCGGGTCGCTGTCGTTGGTCAACACATTACCGCTGACCGCGGTCGCCGGCGCGGTGGTATAGCTGTCGTCCACGGTCACGGGCGGGTTGTTCACGGGGCCGATGCCACCGTCCTCGGCCACGATCGGATCGCCGCTGCGCTCGATCCAGTCGACCTGTGCGGTGTAGCCGGTCGCTCCGCCCGTGTTGCCCGCGAACACGCCGGCCGAGGACAGGGCGATGGCCTGCGTGAAGCTGCCTGCCGTGGTCCAAGTCGTCCCGTCGGTCGAAACGTCGAACGTGAACAGATCGCCCGCACGGCTCACCCTCAGGTATTCGCCCGCGCCGGTGGGGACGGCGACGTTCAGCCTGATCGAGGTCGAGCCGCCCGTGGTGACCGCCGCAAACGCCCGCAGGCTGGACCCGTCGTGATAGACGTCGAAGCGGATCCAATCGTCGGCGTCCTGCTCGAACAACAGGCCGTGCATCTGGAAGGCGGTCGTCGGCTCGGTCAGGAACCGCGCGGTCAGCGTGGTGTCGGTGTCCGACACACTCTGCAGCGCCCGCGCCGCGTTGTTCGTGCCCCAGATGTCGTAATTGCCGTTCGGCGTGACCAGCGCCAGATACCCATCGTCGCCGGCGATGCCCGTGCTGGCCGAGATCCCGGCGGGCCCCTCGATCCGCCACTCCGGCCCCAAGGGCGCTGCGAAATCGTCCGAGCTGAACAGCGTCATCTGCGCCACGTCGATGGTGACCGTCGCGGGCGTCGCGGCCACCGTGTCGCTGGCTGAATAGGTAAAGCTGTCAGTACCCACGAAACCCGGATCGGGCGTGTAGGTGAAGCTGCCGTCGCTGTTCAGCATCAGCGACCCGTTGCTGGGCCCCGTGCCCAACACCGCCGTCAGCGGATCGCCGTCGGGGTCGCTGTCGTTACCCAGCACGTTGCCCGACACCGCCGTGTCCGGCGCGGTCTCGAAACTGTCGTTCACGGCAACGGGCGCCCCGTTGGCCGCGGCGACGTCCGCATCCTCGGCGACGATCGGATCGTTAACCTGCTCGACCCAGTCGACCTGCGCGGTGTAGCCCGTGGCCCCGCCCGTGTTGCCCGCGAACACGCCCGCCGAGGCGACGGTGATCGCTTGGCTAAAGCTGCCCGCAGCGGTCCACGTCGCGCCGTCGCTCGAGTATTCAAAGGTGAACAAGTCCCCCGTCCGGGTGACCCGCAGATACTCGCCCGACCCTGCCGGCACGGCGACGTTCAGCCGGGCCGAGCTGGAGCCCGCCACGGTGACCGCCGCAAAGGCCCTGAGCCCGCTGCCGTCGTGGAACACATCGAAGCGGATCCAGTCGTCGGCGTCCTGCTCGAACAGGAAACCGTGCATCTGGAAAGCAGTGGATGGCTCGGTCAGGAACCGCGCGGTCAGCGTGGTGTCGCTGTCCGACACGCTCTGCATCGCCCGGGCTGAATTGTTGGTGCCCCACAGATCGAAGTTGCCGTTGGGGGTGACCAGCTCGAGATAGCCCTCCGAGCCCAACGTCGCGGCGGTGCCCGAAATGCCGGCCGGCCCTTCGATGCGCCAGGCCGGGTCCAGGCCGCTGGCAAAGTCATCCGACGCCAACAGCGAAACCGCGGCGACGTCGATGGTCACCGTCGCAGGCGTGGCATCGACCGTGTCGCTGGCCGAGTAGGTGAAGCCGTCGCTGCCCACAAAGCCCGGATCGGGCGTGTAGGTGAAGCTGCCGTCGCTGTTCAACGTCAGCGACCCGTTCGCCGGCCCCGTGCCCAGCACCGCGGTCAGCGGGTCGCTATCGGGATCGCTGTCGTTGCCCAGCACGTTGCCGGTGACTGCCGCGTCCGGCACGGTCGTGTAGCTGTCGTCGACCGCCACGGGCGCGTTGTTCGCCGGGGGCGTGACTGTGCCGTCCTCGCTGGCGATCGGGTCGCCCGTCAGCTCGACCCAGTCGACCTGCGCGGTGTAGCCGGTTGCCCCGCCGACATTGCCCGCGAACACACCGGCCGCGGACAGCGCCAGCGACTGCGTGAAGCTGCCCGCCGTTGTCCAGGTCGCCCCGTCGGTCGAATACTGAAAAGTGAAGACATTGCCCGTGCGGTCGACCCGCAAGTATTCGGCCGCTTCGGCTGGGACTGCGACACTAAGCTTGACCGACGACGACCCATTCAGCGTGACCGCTGCGAAAGCACGCAGACTGCTGCCGTCGGAAAAGACGTCGAAACGGATCCAGTTGGCGGCGTCCTGTTCGAACAGCAGCCCGTGCATCTGGTACCCGACACTGGGTGTCGTCAGAAAGCGCGCGCTCAGCTCCATGTCGCCGTCGGGGACGGTCTGCATGGCGCGTGCGCTGTTGTTGGTGCCCCAAAGATCGAAGTTGCCGTTCGGCGTGGTCAGTTCCAGGTACGCTTCAGCCCCCGCCGAACCTGTTGCACCGGATATCCCCGCAGGACCTTCGATACGCCACGCCGACCCCAGCGCGCCGGAAAAATCGTCTGAAGAGAACACGCCCACACCGCTCCACCATCGCGCAGTCGGTGGCCGCTCTGCTCACAGCTAACCAACCTGCGCGGACTCGCTCCGCTACGCCTGCACCCGTTCTTTATCGCGTCGTTTTTGCGCCTTTCCCACCGGGAGACATCGCATAATAGTGGTATTAGCACCAGTCAATTCGCCTTAAACGGGTGCAACCGTTTTGTCATGATTGACACGACTTTGCCCCATCTTGGCACGCCTGGAGGGGAAGCTCGGTCGGGGTGCGGCGGCGCGTGGCCGGCACCGTCCCACCTACGGCCTTGTTGGCGATGGTCTTTCGTCTGCAACGGTCCGGGTGTAAGAATCGTGGCGGGATTAGGGTGAGGACGGTGCCGTGCAGCGCGAGGTCGAGCTTTCGATTATCGTTGTCAGCTACAACACCAAACAGATGACGCTGGAGTGCCTGCGCTCGCTGGCGGCCGAGACGACGGTCCCTTACGAGCTGCTGGTCGTCGACAACGACAGCAGCGACGGGTCGCCGGAGGCGATCGCTGCCGAGTTCCCCGACGCGCGCCTCTTTGCCCTGGACGAGAACCTGGGGTTCGCGCGGGCCAACAACCATGCGGTCGTTCGCGCCACCGGTCGCTATGTGCTGCTGCTCAACCCGGACACCCTCGTGCTGGACGGCGCCGTCGACAAGTTGCTGGCCTTTGCCCAGGCGCAGCCCGAAGCGCGGATCTGGGGCGGGCGCACGCTGTTCGCCGACGGCTCGCTGAACCCCACCAACTGCTATCGCCGCATGACACTGGCGGGCGTCTTGCTACAGGCGACGGGGCTGAACAGCGTGTTCCGCAACTCCGAACTGATGAACCCCGAGGGGTATGGCGGCTGGCCGCGCGACAGCGAGCGCGAGGTCGACATCGTCACCGGCTGCTTCCTGATGATCGAGCGCACGTTCTGGAACGAGCTTGGCGGGTTCGACGAGTCCTTTGTGATGTACGGCGAGGAGGCGGACCTGTGCCTGCGCGCGCGCGCACTGGGCGCACGGCCGCGCGTCTCGCCCGAGCCGCAGATCGTGCACTACGGCGGCGGCTCGCAGGTGCGGGCGGACAAGCTGGTACGGCTGCTCAAGGCCAAGGTGACGCTGATCCGACGCCATTTCCCGTCGGCGCAGACGGGTCTGGGCGTCGCGCTGCTGCGGCTCTGGCCCTACAGCCGGATGCTGGCGACGCGGCTGCTGAGCCGGACCGAGGGCTACAAGATGTGGCGCGAGGTCTGGACCCGCCGCGGCGAGTGGGCCGGCGGGTACGAGGGACGCTTGCCCGGTCAGGCCGGGTGATCCGCGCGCGCCGGCAGACTGGCCACCACCGCGTGCGGGCCTGACCGTGGACGCCGTCATGCGCGTGTTGTGTGTGGCGTCCGCCGAGCAGCCGCTGCGGCTGATCGAGGGCGTGTCGCCGTCGCGCCGCCGTGTGCGGCCGCACCAGAGCGCCGCGCGCGCGCACATCGGCCTCGGCCGCGTGTCTCGCTTTTTCCGCGACTACGATCTGGTTGTCGCCATGGATGGGGGTGCCTGGTCGCGGCTGAGCGCGCTGCGCCCCACCGAAGCGCCCGCCGCGCTGTGGCGCTGGGACCGGCTCGACCGCCAGACCCAGGAGAAAATCAACGATCTGCCCGACGTCGACTTGGTGCTGGCGCCGCCGTCGCCCGCAAACGACGGCGAGCCCATCGCGGAAGGCACGGTTCAGCGCGTCGAGCCGAAAAAGCGCGACCAGACCCAAGTCTCGGCGCCCGTCAAGCTGCTGCTGATCCTGTTCGTCATCTCGTTCTTTATCCCGATAAACCTGTATCTTGGCGAACTACGGCTGTCAGTCTATCGCGTGCTGCTGCTGCTGATGTTCTTCCCGTCTGTGATCATTTCGATCGCCAACGCGGATACGCGTTTTAGCTTCGCCGACTTTGCGATGATCTGCTATGCGCTGCTAGGCAGTTGGGCGCTGTTAGAGACGGGGGCCGAGATCCCATCGGCCGGGATCTTCATCGTCGAGGTGTTGGGGCCCTACTACTTGGCCCGCGCCTTTGTGACGTCGTTCGAGCATCTGCTGCTGGTCATCAGGACCTGGATTCTGTTCATTGCCTTCACCATCCCGCTGGCAATGTACGAAGCGTGGACCAAGGACCCCATCGTCCTCACCTTCCTGGGTCGCTTCTTCGACGTGATCAAAAATGTGCCCCACGAGCAGCGGCTGGGCCTGGACCGCGCACAGGTGGTGTTCGACCACCCCATCCATTACGGCATGTTCTGCGCGCTGGCCTTCGGGCTGGCGTTTATGGTGTCGGCCAGCCGTCGCCAAGCCCAGCGCAGCTACATCAACTCTGGCATCGTCAGCGTGGGGGCCGCGCTGTCCTTGTCGTCGGGCGGGTTCGTGGGCGTCGGCTTGCAGGGTGCATTGGCGGCCTATGACTTTGTGCTGCGCAAAGTCGACAAGCGCTGGGCGCTGATGGCGCTGGGCTTTTTCACCCTGTTCGTCGCCATCGAAGTGACGGCCAAGCGCAGCTTTGCCGAGATCTCCATCGATTTTCTGGCGCTGAACCCGGGCACCGCCTGGACGCGGCTGATCGTGAACGGCGTGGTGATGGAAGAGATCGCCGAGCGCCCGTGGTTCGGTCTGGGCCTCAACGAGTGGGAGCGGCCGCGCTGGCTGATCACCGGCAGCATCGACAATTTCTGGCTGGCCACCGCGTTCCGCCACGGGATCCCGACGGCCGTGGCGGTGTTCCTGGCGATGGCGTCGGTCGTGATCGGCCTTGTCCGGGTGCGCGACGAGGACGAGCGTATCGATTACGCCGCCAACGGCCTGCTGATCACCATCGTCTCGATGTCGATCGCCATCGTGACGGTGCATCTGTGGAACGCGCCCTACGTGGCATATGTCTTCCTGCTTGGCAGTGCCGGCTGGTTGATCGACCGCTCCAAGCGCACGCGTCGGACCGCCAAGGTCGAGGCGACCAAGCCCAGACCGATCCTGCGCACCTTTGGGCCGCGACCGCCGGATCGCGGGGCGAGGCGCGACCCCGAGCCTGCGCCAGTTCCCGATCCGCTGCCCGATCCGCTGGCCGATCCGACGCCCGATCCGACGCTTGACGGCGAACCCGTGCTGCTGGTCGAGGACGAGGCACCGCCGGCCTCTGACGCGGAAGGGCCCGAGGCAGCCTGGCGCCCCTCCGACGCTGATGCCGCCCCCCCGCCGAAGGACAGCGCCTAGGGCGGCCACGGGTGCAGGGTCGGCAGGCACACCACCTCCGCCCCACGTTTAGATGCGCACAAAAGGAAAAGGCCCCGACGATACGGGACCCGAGAAGGGGCAACCGCGCCACGGGGCCTCGATTTCTGGGTCGCGATGTGAGGGCGGCGCCGCCGGGTTCGCGATGTCGGGCCGCGGAGGGGGCGGCGGTGTTAGCCGATCACTCGGGCCGGCGCTGCAGGATCGCCAGCTTGACTGCCTGCCAGGTCGCGAACTCGCTGCCCTGTACCGCCGCCATGAAGCGCCGTGCCGCGAACAGCCAGAAATGCGCGTGCGACATGCGGGCGATACCGCTGCGACCCCGCCACCCGCGCCGATCGATCGACGGCAGGCCCTGACGCGCATTATAGTTGGCCGCCAGGCTGTTGAGCTCGCTCTCGTCGTACAGGAAGACGCCCGAGATCATCTCTTCCAGCCTTCTTGCCGCGTCTTGGTCGAGTGCGTCGTTCGCCTCGAAGCGGCTGCTCTGCACAAAGTCGGTCAGTAGCTTAGCGGTGCGCGGGACACCGGGCAGATCGCTCTCGATCTCGGCCGGTTGCCAGCTCAGATCCTCGATCACGTACAGCCCGCCGGGCTTGAGCAGATGGAACAGGCTGCCCATTGCCACCTGCTGGTGGAACGAGGCGTGCGATCCGTCGTCCAGGATGATGTCGAACTGGCGCCCCAGCTCGTGCACCCGCTTCAGATCGTCGGTGCGGCCCGAGTCGCCGCGGATGAAGGTAAAGCGATCGTTCTCGAACTGCTTGAAGTCGGAGATGTCGAAGCCGACGATCTTGGGATCGTCCAGACAGTCGAACCACATGCCCAGGCTGGGCGCCCCGGCCACGCAGCGATCGACGTCGCCACCCAGCTCGGGCCCGCCGATGGCGAGGCCGATCTCCAGCACGTCGAGCGCGCGGCGCGACTGGTAGGGAGCGAACAACAAGTCATAGACAACCGAATAGCCGTGCGCGGCGCCCGCGAGGGTGCCCTTGTCAGTACCATGCCGGTTTGCGGCTTCAGAAAAGCTAACCATCGACGTCACCATCGCGTGTCCTCCCGGTGCGTCACCTTCAACCAATGCAATGTGGCACCATTATCACAAGCCATAACGACTCGCCATATAGTTGTGCCGCGCTGCACAATTTTGTTGATCGGACGTTAACCGAGAGTGGGCACTTTAGAACCCGGGACGTAAGTATAAATCGTTTAAATCCGCTTTCAATACTCCTCGAAATCGCGAACCGTTGCCAATAGGCGCCAAATGGCCGAAAGCGTGCTTAACGCATACTCTGTCAGAGCGTTAACGCGGCCGGCCTCAAGCCGCTGATAGGGGCCCCGGCGCGCCGAACTGTCCAATTTTTACTCCGCTGATTGTCTCAAATCGTGACATATAGTGCGAATTCCCGCTTAAGGAGAATTCCGCGTGACAGGCTCGCCTGCTCTCGCTAGCGTCATGTTCAGATATGGCGTAACGCGGTGGTTGTTGTGCGGGTGCGAAGTGATCAGCTTGAGGGTGTAAGCGTAGGCGCCGGTGTGGCGCTCGCGCCACCGTCGCAGGGGGCCTTCGGGGCAACCCGGTCAGCACGCCGCCAGCGGGTCATCGCCATCGCGTCGGGGGGTGGGCACTGGGTGCAACTGCGTCGGCTGAGCACGTCATGGCGGGGGTGCGACGTCACCTATGTCTCGACCCTGGAAGGCTACCGCGACGAGGTGATGCGCGAGGCTGCCGAAACCGGCGAGACGGTGCGGTTCCGGTCGGTGATGGACGGCAGCCGCTGGTCCAAGTTTCGGCTGATGCGCCAGTTCCTGCAGATCATCGGGATCGTGCTGACCGTGCGGCCCGACGTGATTGTCACCACTGGGGCGGCGCCCGGCTATTTCGCGATCCGCGTGGGCAAGCTGTTGGGGGCGCGGACCGTGTGGGTCGACAGCATCGCCAACGCCGAGCAGTTGTCGCTGTCCGGGCGCATGGCGGGCCGGCACGTCGATCTGTGGCTGACACAGTGGGAACACCTCGCCGGCGGGGACGGCGAGCCGCAGTTCATGGGGGCGGTGGTATGATTTTTCTGACCGTGGGGACCCAGGTGTCGTTCCGTCGACTGGCCGAGGCCGTCGACGGCTGGTGCGCCGATAATCCCAAGACCCGTGTGTTTGGCCAGCTGGGTGCGATGAGCGAGGACGACTATCGCCCCGCACACTTCAGCTGGGTCGAGTTTCTGGATCCCGCCGATTTTAGCCAGCGCCTCGCGTCGGCTGAACTGATCGTGGCGCACGCGGGCATGGGCTCGATCATCTCGGCACTGAGCCTGGCCAAGCCGATTGTGATCATGCCGCGACGCGCCGAGTTGGGCGAGCACCGCAACGACCATCAGATGGCCACCGCGCGCCAGATGGAGAGCCGCCCCGGCGTGCACGTCGCGTGGCGCGACGAGGATCTGGCCCCTAAGCTGGACGGTCTGGTCGGCGCGGGCGCGGGTGCCCGGCAGAATGGAATCGCCCCCTTTGCGGACCGGCGGCTGACCGACGGATTGCGGCGCTTCATCTTTGCCGGCCAGCCGGTTTTCGGCGAACAGACGACCTGATCTGCAGCACTGGTCTCATTTGAGGTCAGTTCTTCGCGTAATGCGCGAACGGCCGGCGCTGGAATCGCCGTGATAGCCGTTTCGTTGATGTACTTACGGCGGTCGTGGGCCTAAAATTCGGCATGGGTGTTTGCAGGGATCCGAGTGGGGTTGGTTCGGATGAGACATGAGTTCCCGCCGCCGTCGCATGTGCCGCCGGTATCGCAGGTCGCGATGGCGGTCACCGAGGTGGGGCAGCCGCAGCCGACCGAGTTCGACTTCGCCTGGTTCCTGGCGGTCGCCAAGCGCTATAAGGTGATGATTGCGCTGATCGGCATCGTCATCGGCGCTGTGACCGCCTTTATGGTCCTCTCCAATCCCGTCGTTTATCGCGCCGAAACCCGGATCTTTTTCGAGGGGCAGAGCGTCAACGTGCTGGACGCGGACGACGTGATCGCGCGCCAGCAGTTCGGCCGCGATGCGCTGGACGACCAGACCCAGCTCATGCTGTCCAAGTCGCTGCTGGAGGACGTGATCCGCCAGGAGGGGTTGCTGGAGACGGCGGAGTTCAATCCGCTGATCGAGCGTGAGCCGAGCCCGATGATGCAGCCGATCCTGCTGGCGCTGGAGGGTCCGCTGGGTGCCGTGCGCGCCAGTCTGATCGACTGGGGCCTGCTGTCCGACGGATCAGACGAGGCGACCGAGCTCGGGCCCGAGGACGAGGCGCAGCTGATGGCCGGCGCTGTGGAAGCGGTGCGGGGCAACATGGTGATCGGCCGTGCATCGCCGCGCGTGCTGGCCGTTCAGTTCGTTTCGGTCGACCCCGAGCGCGCGGCCGCCGTGGTCAACGCGATCACTGCGACCTTCCTGGCCGGGCAGTTGCAGTCAAAAATCGACGCGGCGCGGGACGCCACGACCTTTCTCTCCGAACGCAGCCAGCAGCTTGCGGTGCGCCTGCGCGAGGCAGAAGCGACGGTGCAGGAGGCCCGCGCCGAGCTGAACGAGATCGCGGGGCAGAGCGCCGAGGCCACCAAGGGCGAACTCGAGGTGGTCAGCGCCACGCTCTCGCAGCGGCGGTCCGAACTGCCGCGTCTGAAAGCCCGTGTCGAGCAGGCCGAAGAGGTGATCGCCAACGGTAACCTTGGCAGCTTCGAGGCATTCCGGCTGTCGGCCGAGATCCGCGAACAGCGCGACCGCCTTTCCGTGCTGGAGAATCAGCGCGATACGCTGGCGCGGAGTGTGCCCGAAGGGCATCCCAGCCTGCTCGCGCTGGATCGTCAGATCGCCGATGCGCAGAAGATCATCGGCGTCGAGGCCGCGCAGATCGTCGATTCGCTCCGGAACGAGTACGCCACGGCCGAGCAGACGATTCTGGAGCTGACGACGCGCCTTGCCGAATTGGAACAGATTGTCCTGATTCAGTCGCGCTCGGAGCTGCGGGTCCGCCAGCTCGAGCGCGAGGCCGAATCGCTCCGCACCCTCTACGAATCGATCCTCCGCCGCTTGAAGGAGGCGACCGAGCAGCAGGATCTGCTGACCTCGGACGGGCGCGTGATCACCGAGGCGGATCCCCCGCAGCGACCCGAGGCCGGCAAGCGCAAGATCATCGTCGCCGCTGCCAGCGTGGCCGGACTGGCGCTGGGCTTCGGCCTGGCCATCCTGCTGGAGATCACCAACCGCCGCTTTCGCCATCCGAACGAGCTGATGGACCAGACCGGCTATGCCGTGCTGGGCAGTCTGCCAAAGGTGCGCAGCCGTCGGCGGGCGGATCTGTTGGCCAAGATCGGCACCAAGCGCGGCAAGCGTTTGTACGAAGCAGTACAGGAACTGCGCACCAACATCTTGATGTCGAACATCGACGATCCACCGCGGATTGTGATGGTCACCTCGGCCGAGCCGCGTGCGGGCAAGTCGACGACGTCGATGTTGCTGGCCCAGGCGGCCGCACAGATGGGTCGCCGGACGATCCTGGTCGAGTGCGATTTGCGCTGTCCCGTGGTCGCCAGCTTCTATGAGGACGGCGACAAGAACGAACCCGGGATCATCTCGCTGATCAACGGCACGGCGACGCTGGAAGAGGCCGTGTTCCACGACGACGCGAGCGGGCTGGACGTGCTGGCCGTGCAGTCCAAGGAAAAGCGGACGATGCCGAACGCGCCGGATATCCTGGCCTCGCGGCGGTTCCGCAATATCCTGAACGATCTCTTAGCGCGGTACGACTTCGTCGTGCTGGATACGCCGCCCGTGCTGGCCGTTGCCGATGCCACGATTGTTGCGCCGATGGCCGATGCCGTGGTGTTGGCGGTGCGCTGGCGTGAGGCTGTCCGCGACGCGGTACTTGATGCCGTAGACCGGCTTCATCGCGTCAAAGCGCCGTTTATTGGGTTCTGCATGACCTGTATGAACGAGAGAAAGGTTGAGAGCTTCGCGCGCGGGCAGTACGGGTATGCCGAGGGGGAGTACCGGCGACACTATATGTAAGTGCCGCCGCCCGACGACGTTCACGACGAGGCGGGGCACACAGTGGTCGGACGGTTTCAGGGCGCGGCGCGCCCACTCATCGCCATGGGGTGTTGTGTATTAGCGGGGTGTAGCGGGCTGCCGGGGGCAGGTCCCACGACGGGCGCAGTCCTGGAAGGGCCGGCAGTCGCGTCGGCACCGGCCACGATCGAGCCTTATCTGCTGGTCAGCCCTACCCTGGCATCGGCGCGCGCCATGCAGGGGCGGGCCATCGCGGCCCAGGTACAGGGCGCGGTGGCCACCCTGAGCCCAACCAGCGGCAACGCGCTGGCGATCCGCACCGGCGATCTGATCGAGGTCAGCATCGTCAGCTCGGCGGTCGAGGGTTTCATCGATTTCTCCAGCGGCTCGCTCTCGCCCTTTGCGGTGACTGGCTTGCCGCCGCAGGAGGTGCGCCGGGACGGCCGCATCCGGATCCCGCGCATCGGAACCGTCCGCGCCCGGGGCTTTACGCCTCAGCAGCTAGAGGCGCGGCTGACGGCGCTGCTGTCCGAGGTGCTGGTCGAACCCTCGGTGTTCGTGCGGCTGGTCGACCGGCGCGGGGCGCGGGCCACGGTGCTGGGCAGCGTGACCAACCCGGGCAGCGTCCCGATCCTGCGTGACGACCTGCGCCTGTTGGACCTGATCGGCGAGGCCGGGGGCCCGAACGACAATGTCGAGACATTGCAGGCCCGGGTGACCCGGGACGGCGAGACCACGACGTTCCCGCTGGTCGCGGTGTTCAGCGATCCCTCGACCGCCGATTTCCACGTGCAGTCGGGCGACACGGTGGTGATCGAGCCGGTCGAGCGGCGCGTGGTGGTGCGCGGTGCCGTCACCCGGCCGGGCCGCTTTACGTTTACCCAGACGACCTACACGCTGTCCGATGCGCTGGGCAGTGCCGCGGGACTGGGCAACCGCCGCGCCAGCCGCAAGGGTGTGTTCGTCTATCGCGCGCTGCCGCTGGCCGAGATCAGCGCCATGGGGTTCGAGACCGCAGGGCTGTCGGCCGATCCCGCACCGGTGATCTTCCAGTTCGACTATCGGCTGGCGACCACGCCGCATGTCGCGCGCGAGTTCGAGATCCGCGACGGCGACGTGGTGTTCGTGACCGACAACTTCATCGAAGAGCTGAACAAGATCCTGGGCATCGTCACCTCGACCGTGCCGCCGACGATCTTTATCCCGACGCCCGGCGGCGACTGACGCCCGGCGCCTTGGCCGCCAGCGAACCCGCGTCCGCAGGGGCGCGGGTTGCTTTTTCGGGACGGATCGGCGGTTTCGCCCAAGGCCGGCGCGGACCGGGCCGCTCCGCGGTGTGGGGGATCAGGGGCCTTCGGCCGGCACGGGCGCGCGCTGCACCGCCTGGGCCAGGCGGACGGCGCTGGCCACTCCGTCGATCACGGGCAGGCCGAACCGGGCGGTCATGCTGGCGGCAAGGTCGGCCATGCCGGCGCAGCCCAGCACGATGGCCTGGCACCTGTCCTCGGCCACCGCGCGGGCGGTCTCGGCAATCAACGCCGCCTCGGCCGCCGGTTTGTCGGTCTCGAATTCCAGCACGGGCACGTCGGCGGCGCGGACGCGGGCGCAGCGGGGCAAAAAGCCGAAGCGGGCCAGGTTCTCCTCGATGACCGGGATCGACACCGGCAGCGTCGTGACGACCGAGAAGCGCTGCGCCACCAGCATCGCGGCGTGGCACGCGGCCTCGCCGATCCCGATCACGGGGAGCGGCGCGCGGGCCTTCAGGTCCCAGACGCCGGTGTCGTCGAAACAGGCGATGACGGCGGCGTCGTACGCCTGGTCTGCCGTGGCCCGTTCGAACAGCGCGAAGAGACCGGGCAGCGCGGCCGCGCCGTCCTCGGGCCCCTGTATCGCGGGCGGGGTGTCGACCGGGTTCATCGCCACCACCGTGACGCCGGGCCCTGCCACGGCGCGGGCGGCGCGGGCGATGCTGTCGGTCATCGCGGCGGTGGAGTTCGGGTTGATGATCAGCAGGCGCATCGGGCGTCAGACCAGCCCGTCGCCCGCGTCCGAGCCGTGGCGCGCCTGGCGCCGGCGCGACAGCCACACCACCAGCAGCGCCGTGCCGATCACGACGAACGAGAACACCGTCGTCAACGTGCCGAGCGCATAGAGCACCGGCGTGGTGACGTTCGTCGTCATCCCGAAGATCTCGAGCGGCAGGGTGTTGTAGCTGCCCGCGGTCAGCAGCGTCCGCGCGAACTCGTCATAGGACAGCGTGAAGCCGAACAGCGCCACGCCGATCAGACTGGGCGCGATGATCGGCAGCACGACGTAGCGCACCGTCTGCCAGGGCGATGCACCGAGATCGCGCGCCGCCTCCTCGTAGCTTTTGTCGAACCGGTTGAAGACGGCGAACATGATCAACAGCCCGAACGGCAGCGTCCAGGTGAGCTGCGCGCCGAGGCCCGAGGACAGCCAGTGCACGTCGACCGAGGCGATGTTGAACATCAGCCCGATACCCAGCGAGATCAGCAGCGACGGGATGATCAGGCTGGCCACCGTCAGGTAGAACAGCACGCCCGCACCCCGGAACGGGCGGCGGAACGCAAGGCCCGCCATCACCGACACCACGACCGTGACCACCATCACGATCAGGCCCAGCGCCAGCGAGCGTGAGAACGACCCCCAGATGTCGCCGACCGCCTGTTCGCGGAAAAGGTCGACGAACCAGTAGGTCGACCAGCCGTTCATATGGAAGGTCAGCCCGCCCCGCTCGCCCTGGAACGACAGGATGCCGATGGTGATGATCGGGCCATAGAGGAACAGGACGAACAGCGCAAAGAACGCCGCCAGCGCCCAGAAGGTGAGCCCACGCCGGTCGCCCATCTCAGAGCTCCTTGCGGATGTCGACCAGCCGCAGCATCAGCGTGATCGCGATCAGCACCGTCAGCAGCAGCACCACCGCGCTGGCCGCGGCGGCCGGGTACTGCAGCAGCGAGATCTCGTTCTGGATGATCCGCCCGACCGAGGCGGACTGCGAGCCGCTCATGAACCGCACGGTGATGAAATCGCCCATCACCAAGGTCACCACGAAGATTGAGCCGATCATGATCCCGGGCTTGGACAGCGGGATGATCACGTTGCTGAGAATCTGCCAGCCCGAGGCACCGGCGTCGCGCGCGGCTTCGACCAGCGAGCGGTCGATCCGCATCATCGAGTTGAAGATCGGCACCACCATAAACAGCGTGTAGAGGTGCACGAAGGCCAGCACGACCGCAAAATCCGAGAACAGCAGGAACTCCAGCGGCGCGTCGATCAGCCCGATCTCGATCAGCGCGCTGTTGGCCAGCCCGTTGCGGCCCAGGAACGGGATCCACGAGATCATGCGGATGATGTTCGAGGTCCAGAACGGGATGGTGCACAGCAGGAACAGCGCGATCTGCCAGGTGAGCGAGCGCACGAAGAACGCCAGGAAATAGGCGACGGTGAACCCGATGCTGAGCGTCAGCACCCAGGTCATGCCCACGTAGGTCAGCGTCTTGAGGTAGGTGCGCCAGGTGACGGCGCTGGTCAGGTGGAACTCGTAATTCTCCCACGTGAAATCGGGGAAGAACGACCACTCGTTATAGCCCCAGAACGACACCACCACGATGGTGGCCAGCGGCACCAGCAGGAAGATCGCCAGTACGACGGCCAGGGGGCTGGCCAACAGCCACGAGGCCAGGCTCTCACGCGGGGTGCGCACGCGCGGGCGCGTGGCCGCGACGATGTCGCCTTCCAGGTCGCTCGCGATATCGGTCATGGCTGTCCGTCAGTCGGCCACAGGGGTGGCGCCCGCCCGGGGGCGAGCGCCGTGTTCGCGTCGGCCCGCGCTCAGGCCGCGATGAACTCGTTCCACTTGCGGACCATGTAGCGGTTCTCGTCCATCACCGCGTTCCAGCAGGCCACGGCGCCCATGCGGTCGAAGAACGAGCCGCCGTCGCGCACGGCGCCGGCCTTCTCCATCACGTCGCCGAACGGGTTGGTTATGTCGCCCTGGGCCGGCTTGCCCTCGAACCAGAAGCCCCACTCGTCCTCGGTCATGAACTCCTTCGAGGTTTCGGGCACGGCCGAGTAGTAGCCCTGGCGCATCAGGAAGCCGCCGACCCAGCCCGACAGGTACCAGTTGATGTACTCGTAGGCCGCATCCAGCTCGAGCCCCGACAGGTTTGCCGAGAGACCGAGACCGCCGCCCCAGGAACGATAGCCCTCCTTCAGCGGCTGGTAGACGCAGGGGATGCCCTTGGAGCGCACGGCGGTGATCGCGGGCGACCACATCGACTGGATCACCACCTCGCCCGAGGCCATCAGGTTCACGCTCTCGTCGAAGGTCTTCCAGAAGGCGCGGAACTGGCCGGCGCGTTTGGCTTCGGTCAGGATCGCCATGGTCTTGTCGATCTCGTCCGTGGTCATGTTGCCCTTGTCGCCATAGGTGATCTCGCCCATGGCCTCGCACACCATCGCGGCATCCATGATGCCGATGGACGAGATGTCCAGGATCGACGCCTTGCCCTGGAACTCGGGGTTCAACAGCTCGGCCCAGGTGTCGATCTCGCGGCCGATCAGGTCGGGGCGGATGCCCAGCGTATCGGCGTTGTAGATCGTCGGGATCAGCGTCATCCAGCCGGACTCGTTGTCGACGAACTCGCGCCCGCCCGGCCCTTCGACAAAGCCCACGGTGTGCGGCGCGGTGCCCTGGGCGATGGTGCTCTCGGGCGTCAGCTTGCCATCGCGGAAGATGCCGACGATCCGGTCGTAGTTGGTGATCTTGGTCGTATCCATGGCCTGCAGGTTGCCGGCCCCCCAGACCTTTTTGCAGGTCCAGTACTCGATATCGGCGATATCGAAGCTCTTTGGCTGGGTCGCCGCGCGCTGGGTGACGCTGTCGCTGTCCAGCGCGGTCATCTCCAGCGTGAAGCCCAGGTCTTCCTTCACCTTGGCGGCGACCTCGTTCAGGTTCGACACGCCGGTGCCGAACTGGCGCAGCGTCACGTCCTTGATGTTCTGGGCCCAGATCGTGGGCGCGCCCAGCGTCGAGCCGGCGATGCCAGCCGCGACCGTGGCGCCGCCCTTCAGCACGCTGCGGCGGCTAGGGCCGCTCTTGGCCGGGGCGGTGTTGGTGGTTTTCCCTGTCGTCATCATTTTTCTCCTCGCATCGGCGGGGGTGGTGGAAACGGTTCGGCGGCTCAGGCTGCCAGTCGGTGTGCGTCTTCGGGCTGCCAGCCCACGCGCACCGCATCGCCGGGGTTGATCGGCGCATCGAAGAACACCCGGTCGCCCAGCATCACGGTCAGCGGCTCGTCGGTGTCGGTGCGCAGGGTCACGCTGACCTGGGCGCCAAGGTACTCGACCGCCGTGACGGTGGCGGCCAGACCCTCGTCTGCGCTGCCCAGCGTCAGCCGGTCCGAGCGGATGGCAAAGCGGCCCGCGCCGTCCTGCAGCACGTTGTGGCCGCCGATGAAGCGGGCCACGAACTCGGTTCGCGGGGCGTCGAACACCGCGCGCGCAGGGCCCGCCTGCTCGATCTGCCCGCGGTTCATCACGATCACCAGATCGGCCAGGGCCAGCGCTTCGTCCTGGCTGTGGGTGACGTGTACGAACGTGATGCCAAGCTCGCCCTGCAGGCGCTTCAGCTCGGCCCGCACCCGCAGGCGCAGGAACGGGTCCAGCGCCGACAGCGGCTCGTCCAACAACAGCGCCGAGGGCCGGGTCATCAGCGCCCGCGCCAGCGCCACGCGCTGCTGCTGCCCGCCCGACAGTT
>JBCCMW010000023.1:0-19190 GCA_039026175.1 Pseudomonadota bacterium | reverse complement strand
CAGCCCCCGCGCCCGTGGCGCGCGAACTGGCAGCACCCGCATCGCCCGGGCCTGCGGCCGCCTCGCCGACCACGTCTGCGCAGGCCGCTCCCTCGCCGGCACGTCGTCCTGTGCCTGCGGTGGCGGCCGAGGCGGTGCCGTTCCTGCCCCGTGGCGTGCGCCTGCGGTTTTGCACCGTGCGCCAGGACTGGTTCCTGCTGGCGCCGGAGCGGGCGATGAAGCTGGACCCCATCGGCGCCGCGATCCTGCAGGCGCTGGACGGCACGCGGGATTTCGCGGCCATCACGGCGCATCTTGCCGCGGCCTACGACGCGCCGGTCGAGCGGATCGCCACCGACGCCGGTGCTTTCCTGGCGCAGATGCGCGCGCGACGGATGGTCGAGACCCGATGAACGAACAGGCGACGACGCGCAGCATGCGCCCGGCGGCCACGGCAACGCCGCTGCCGATCCCCACGGCGATGCTGGCCGAGCTGACGCACCGCTGCCCGCTGTCCTGTCCCTACTGCTCGAACCCCATCGAGCTGACCCGCCGCTCGGGCGAGCTCGACACCCAGACCTGGGCCCGCGTCTTTGCCGAAGCGGCGGCCATGGGCGTGCTGCACGTCCACCTCTCGGGCGGCGAGCCGGCGGCGCGGCGCGATCTGCCCGATCTTTTGGCCGCTGCGGTGGACGCCGGGCTCTACACCACCCTCATCACCTCGGGCGTGGGGCTGACCGAGCCCAAGCTGCGCGACCTGGCCGAACGGGGCCTCGACCACGTGCAGCTCTCGGTGCAGGGCGTCGACGCGGCAACGGCCGACCGGTTCGGCGGCTACCGCGGCGGGTTCCAGCAAAAGATGCGGGTGGCCGAGTGGGTGGCGGCCGAGGGCATTCCGCTGACGGTGAACGCGGTCATGCACCGCCACAACCTGGACCGGCTGCCCGAGACCATCGAGCTGGCCGTGGCCCTGGGCGCGCGGCGGCTGGAGGTCGCCAACACCCAGTACCATGGCTGGGCCTCGGTGAACCGCGCCGCGCTGATGCCGACCGAGGCGCAGGCCCGCACCGCCGCCGCCACGGTGGCCGAGGCGCGCGTGCGGCTGAAGGACCGGCTGGTGATCGACTACGTGCCGCCCGACCACCACGCGCGCTATCCCAAGGCGTGCATGGGCGGCTGGGCGCGCATGGGCCTGGTCGTCAAGCCCGAGGGCAAGGTGCTGCCCTGCCACGTGGCCGAGAGCATTCCGCACCTGAGCTTCGAGACGGTGCACGACCGCTCGCTGTTGGACATCTGGCGCCACAGCGCGGCGTTCAACGCCTATCGCGGGACGGCGTGGATGCCGGACACCTGCGCCTCTTGCGACCGGCGCGAGATCGACTGGGGCGGCTGCCGCTGCCAGGCGATGGCCTATGCCGGCGACGCGGGCGCGGTGGACCCGGTGTGCGAGAAGTCGCCCGACCGCGCCACGCTGGTCGCGGCGCGCGAAGCACCGGGCGAGGCCGAGGATCTGGTCTACCGCCGCTTCTGACCCCCCGAACGACGGACGGCTGAACCGGCGGTGCGGTGCGCGCGCCCGACTGGCCCCGTCTGACCCCCGTCTGACCCCCGACTGGCCCCCGACTGGCCCCCGACTGGCCCCCGCCTGGCTGGGGCCGGCGGCTGGGGCCAGCGGCTGGGGCTGGCGGCCCGGGTCGGCGGCGTATCGGGTCGCGGGCTGCCGGGTCGGGTGCGTCGTGCAACGCACCGCAGGCGGCCCGCGACGGATGATCCTCAGCCAGTGGCCTTGGCGACGGCGCGCTTGGTCAGAACGCCGATCAGGTGGGCGCGGTAGGCCGGCGTCGCGTGCAGGTCGCCGATCAGCCCGTCGGCCGGGTGGGTGAGGCCCGCCACCGCCTCGGCGGTGAAGCTGCCGGCCAGCGCGGCCTCGGCCTCGGCCCAGCGGAACACGCCGGCCTCGCCCGCGCCGGTCACGGCCACGCGCGGGCCGCCCGGCGCCTCGGCCACGAACACGCCGACCATGGCAAAGCGCGAGGCCGGCTGTTCGAACTTCTCATAGGCCGCGCGGCCCGGCACCGGGAAGTCGACCCAGACCAGCAGCTCGCCCTCCTCCAGCGCGGTGTCGAACATGCCCTGGAAATAGTCGTCCGCGCCGATCGCCCGGCCCGACGAGGTGTGCAGCGTCGCCCCCAGCGCCAGCGCGGCCGCGGGGTAGCAGGCGGCGGGGTCGTTGTTGGCCAGGCTGCCGCCCACGGTGCCGCGGTTTCGCACCTGCGGGTCGCCCACATGGCCGGCCAGGGCGGCGAGCGCCGGGATCTTGGCCCGCACCAGCGGGTCGTGCTGCAGCGCGCCGTGGGTCGTCGCGGCCCCCACGGCGATGGCGGCACCCTTCTCGCAGATGCCCTTCATCTCGGCGATGCCGGTCAGGTCCACCAGCACCGATGGCTGGGCCAGCCGGGCCTTAAGCGTGGGGATCAGGGTCTGGCCGCCGGCGATGGGCTGGGCGTCCTCGCGCCCCAGGGCGGCGACGGCATCGGCGACGGTGGCGGGTTTGACATAGTCGAAGGCGTACATCGGGCTCTCCCCCCGGTGGCACAGCGGTGGCGCGCGCCCGGCCGCAGCCGTGGGCGCGCGCGTCGGTTCGGGTCGGCGTTACTCGGCCGCCGCGGCGGCCGGGCGGACGGCCTGGATCGCCTGCCACACGGCCTGGGGCGTCAGCGGCATGTCGATGTGCGCCACCGGGTAGCCGCCGCCGTGCAGCGCGTCGATCACCGCGTTGACCAGCGCGGGCGGCGAGCCGATGGCCCCCGCCTCGCCGCAGCCCTTCACGCCCAGCGGGTTGTGGGTGCAGGGCGTCACGCAGCTATGGTCCACGGTGAACATCGGCAGGTCGCCGGCGCGGGGCATGGCATAGTCCATGTAGCTCGCCGCCTGTAGCTGGCCGTCGGCGTTGTAGGTCGCGGTCTCCATCAGCGCCTGGCCCAGGCCCTGTGCCAGGCCGCCGTGCACTTGGCCCTCGACGATCATCGGGTTGACGACGCTGCCGAAATCGTCGGCCGCGGTGAAGCCCAGCACCTGGATCACGCCGGTCTCGGGGTCGACCTCGACCTCGGCGACATAGGCGCCGGCGGGGTAGGTGAAGTTGGCCGGGTCGTAGAACGAGGTCTCCTCCAGCCCCGGCTCCAGGCTCTCGATCGGGTACTTGTGCGGCACATAGGCCGCCAGGCACACGTCGCCCCAGGCCACCGCCCGGTCGGTGCCCGCCACGGTGAACTGGCCGTTGTCGAACACGATGTCGGCCTCGGACGCCTCCATCAGGTGGGCGGCGATCTTCTTGGCCTTGGCGACGATCTTGTCGACCGACTTGACGATGGCCGAGCCGCCGACGGCCAGCGAGCGCGAGCCGTAGGTGCCCATGCCGAACGGCACGCGCGCCGTGTCGCCGTGCACGATGTCGACCGCGCCCTCGTCCAGGCCCAGCATCTCGGCCACCACCTGGGCGAACGTCGTCTCGTGCCCCTGGCCGTGGCTGTGCGAGCCGGTGAAGACCGAGACCGAGCCCGTGGGGTTCACCCGCACGGTCGCGGCTTCATAAAGGCCCGCCCGGGCGCCCAGTGCGCCGACCAGCGAGGACGGCGCGATGCCGCACGCCTCGATGTAGCTGGCGATGCCGAAACCGCGGAGCTTGCCGCGCGCCGCGCTCTCGGCCCGGCGGGCGGCAAAGCCCGCGGCATCGGCCAGGTCCAGCGCCTTGGTCAGCGTCGCGTCGTAGTCGCCGGTGTCGTACTGCACAGCCACGGGCGTCTGGTAGGGGAACTGGTCGGGCTGGATGAAGTTCTGCCGCCGCAGCGCCGCGGGATCGACGCCCCGCTCGCGCGCGGCTTTGTCGATCACCCGCTCCAACTGGTACGTCGCCTCGGGCCGGCCCGCGCCGCGGTAGGCGTCGACGGGCACGGTGTTGGTGAATACCGCCTTGACGTTGGTGGTGATCAGCGGGGTCTTGTAGTTGCCCGCGAGCAGCGTGCCGTGCAGCCAGGTCGGCACACAGGGCGCAAAGGTCGAGAGATACGCGCCCAGGTTCGCCAGCGTGTGGCAGCGGATCGCGGTGAAGTTGTTCTCGGCATCCAGCGCCAGCTCGATGGTGGTGACGTGGTCGCGGCCCTGGGCGTCGGACAGGAACGCCTCGGACCGGCTGGCGGTCCACTTGACCGGGCGGCCGACGCGGGCTGAGGCCCAGGTGACGAACGCTTCCTCGGCATAGTGGTAGATCTTGGAGCCGAAGCCGCCGCCCACGTCGGGGGCCACGACGCGCAGCTTGTGCTCGGGGATCGACAGCACGAACGCGCCCATCAACAGGCGGATGACGTGGGGGTTCTGCGAGGTCGTGGTCAGCGTGTACTCGTCGCGCGACAGGTCGTACTCGCCGATCGCGGCGCGGGGCTCCATCGGGTTGGCGACGACGCGGTTGTTGACCAGCTCCAGCTTGGTCACGTGCGCGGCCTCGGCGATGGCGCGGTCCACGGCCTCGGCGTTCTCGGCCACGAACAGCCAGTCGAAGCACAGGTTGTCCGGCGCCTCGTCGTGCACCGCCGGGCCCTGGGCCGCCGTCGCCATGTCGATCACGGCGGGCAGTTCCTCGATATCGAGCGCTATCAGTTCCGCCGCATCGCGCGCCTGCTCGGGGGTCTCGGCGATGATGGCAACGACGGGGTCGCCGACGTGGCGCACCTTGCCCTCGGCCAGGATCGGGTGCTTGGGCTCCTTCATCGGCGCGCCGTGGCGGTCGGTTACCTGCCAGCCGCAGGGGACGCCGCCCACGCCCTCCAGATCGGCCGCGGTGAAGACGCCGACCACGCCCGGTGCCGCGCGCGCGGCCTCGACGTCCAGGGTGACGATCCGCCCGTGCGCAATGTCCGAGCGCAGGAAGTGGCAGTGCGTCTGGCCCACCACGTTGATGTCGTCGGTGTACTTGCCGCGACCCATCAGAAAGCGCGCGTCCTCGCGCCGTTTCGAGCTGGCCCCGATGCCTTGGGTCTTGCCGTCCAGATCTTTCGCCATGCTTTCCTCCCTATCCAATCACGGCTGCTGCGGGCCGCATTGTCCTCAGTACTGCCGCGGGGGCGGTGGCCGGCGGCGCACGGTGCGCGGGCGGCATCCCAGCGGTTTTCGATCTTCTGTGGCGCTCCTTTTTGGGGCTCTTTTTTGGCGTCGTTGCCGGGGCAACGCGGCGGTGCCGGATCGGTCGCGGGCCTCGGCCGCCCACGCCTGCCAGGTGTCGCGTCCGTTCGCGCGGCATGCCCGGCCGGATCGGTTGCGCGCTACTCGGCGGCGATCGAGGCGCCGCGCATCTCGGCCGCCGCGGCCAGGATCGACTTGACGATGTTGTGGTAGCCCGTGCAGCGGCAGATGTTGCCCTCCAGCCAGCTTCGCACCTCGGTCTCGGTCGGGTCGCTGTTCTGCGCCAGCAGATCGGCAGCCGACATGATCATGCCCGGGGTGCAGAAGCCGCACTGCAGACCGTGGTGCTCGCGGAAGGCCGCCTGGATGACGCCTAGCGAGCCGTCGGGGTTGGCCATCCCCTCGATGGTGCGAACTTCGGCGCCCTCGCACGACAGCGCTAGGACCGAGCACGCCTTGACCGACGCGCCGTCGACATGGACCACGCACGCGCCGCACTGCGAGGTGTCGCAGCCCACGTGGGTGCCGGTCAGGCCGAGCCCCTCACGCAGGAACTCGACCAGTAGGGTGCGGCCCTCGACATCGCCGCTGACGGTCTTGCCGTTCACCGTCATTGCCACCGTCGACATGGTGTCTCTCCTTCCCGTGCGCCGCGATCGTCGCTAAGCGCTACTGCATCAAACATTGCCGAACCGTCGCCCGGCATCAATCGCCATCGTCCTGCACCCCGCCGGTGCTGTGCGGTGCGCTGCCGCGCTGGACGGCACGCGGTTATCCCGGACGCGGTGACTTGGCGCGTCGGGGCCCACGCGGGGGCCCTGGTACGCGGTGACCTGGCGCGTCGGGGCCCTGGACGAGGGGGCCTGGCGGCACCAGGGCATGAAGCCTGCGCCGGGTCGTGCGCTCGAGTATGGGCGCTCAGCCCAACAGCCGGCCGAACCAGCCCTTCTTCTGTTCGCCACCATCGTCGCTCGCCTCGGATGCCGCCGTCGCGGGCTCGGGGGTCTCGGGCTCGGCGGTCGCGGTCTCGGGACTGGGCGTCTGTGGTGCCGCCACCGTGGCAGGTGCGTCCGCGGGTGCTTCGGCCCCGTTCTCGGCCGTGTCGTCGGCCGCCTGCGGGCCCTCGACCGCGCTCTTGAAACGGTCGAAGAACTCGTCGGCCATCTTGCGGGCAAACCCGTCGATCAGGCGCGAGCCGAGCTGGGCCAGCTTGCCGCCCACCTTGGCCTCGGCCGTGTAGGACAGCAGCGTGCCGCCCTCGGCGTCGGTCAGCTTGACCGCGGCGCCGCCCTTGGCGAACCCGGCAGCACCGCCCTTGCCCTCGCCCACCAGCCGGTAGCTCTCCTCGACGACCACGTCCTGCAGGCTGACGGCGCCTTTGAACTTGGCCTTTACCGGGCCGACCTTCTGTGTGACCTGGGCCTCCAGCGCGTTGTCGCCGACCCACGCCATCTGCTCGCAGCCCGGAATGCAGCTCGCCAGGACGTCGGCATCGTTGAGTGCGGCCCATACGGCCGCGCGCTCGGCTGCGATCATGCGCTCGCCGGTCAGTTCCATCGCGCTTCCCCCGTCTCGTTCGGTTGCTCTTATGCTGCCTAGCCCGGCTCGCGCGCTCAGGCCCCGTTATCATCGCGACCGAACCCAAAAGGGCAAGGGTAGCGACGGCACGCGGCCGCGAACCTGGACCCCGTGCCCCGGCGCAGCTGCCCGCGTGGCCCGGTTACCCGCGCCCGCGGGGACGGTGCACGGGATCGGACAGCACCGGCGTTGAGGGTGGTCGCGATCCGGGCGCGATCAAGGTGCCAGGCCGAGAGGCCGGAGCGGTGCCGCGTGCTCTCGCCCGCAAACGAGGCTGAGCGCGCCGATATCGCCTTGCCGCCTCGGCCCCCTGTCCCGACCGCAAGACCGCCCGCCGCAGCCCGTCGACGTCTGCCGGGGACGCGGCTTTCCGGTTAGCGCACGATCCCGCTCGGACAGTGTGGCGCTCCCCTCGTCCGGCGGGTCGCGGCCAGCCTCGACGTCTTCGGTCAGCCCCTCGGGCGTGGCATCCCGACGTCGTGCGGCGCGTCGCGGCAGATCCGGTCGGCGCCGGCGCGGCCGGAGGGGCAGGCCCCCTCGCCCCGGTTCGCGGCGGCTCGTGCGAACCCGGCGCCCGCGACGACCGCCGTCGCGATGACATGGCCGGGCCAGGCGCAGCCGGCGCTGTTGCCGGACCGTGCCTATCCCCGGGGCGCGGCGTGTGCCGCGCGTTGCGAGCGCCTGCCGTAGTTCACGGACACAGCCCGTGCGGCGGCAGTGGCAGCGGCGATCGGCTGCACGCCCGCACCCGCAGGATGGCCGGGCGGTCCGTCGCGCGCAGGGGCCAAGCACCCGGTCGTCGGTTGCTGCGGGGCCTGGCTCGCCCCGGCGGGTAGGGCGGCCGCCGACGATCCCGCTGCGCCACGACCTGCGCCCCCTGACCGCGCGCGTTGAGACCCGCGCTAAGACTATTGGCCGATTTCAAGGCCGTGCGGGTCGTCCGATGCTGCCGCCCAGACCGAAGGCGGGGCTGCGCCGCGCCTTGATCCTGGAGGATGCCATGAAATCGCCCTCGACCACGGCTCGCGCCGACGTCCTGGCCGCCAGTCCGATGGCGCGGCCTGCCGGGTGGGCGGTAGGCGAGGTCGACGGAGCCGTCCGCCCGAGAGACACCGTCCAGATCGTCGCCGACGGCATGGGCTGCCATCTGCGCGCCTGACGGGCGCAACGACCGCGTGACGACCGCGCACCTCGGGATCGCCGACGGGGTGTCGCGCGGCGAGACGACGCCGAGACGACGGCAGGGCCGTTCCCATGGTCTGTATGGGCAACGGTCTTGCGGCGAAACGACGCAGCAACCCGCCCGGGTGGCTGCGGTGCCTGGGGCCGAGGAAAGCTGTGATGGTCGCCGTGAACGAGTTGGAGAACAGAACCGCGGGAGCGGTACAGGGGCCGGGACGCATTCTGGTGGTCGACGATCACCCGTTGTTCGCGGACGCGCTGACCATGACGCTGGCGACGGCGATGCCGTCGGTCAGCATCGTCAGCGCCAGCACGCTGGCCGCCGCCCTGACCAAGATCCAAGAAGCGCCGCCCGACGCGGTGATGCTGGATCTGAACCTGCCCGATGTGGACGGGTTCGACGGCCTGGTCCGGGTGCGCGCCGCAGCGCCCAAGGCGCGCATCCTGGTGGTGTCGTCGATGGCTGAAAACGCAATCATCGCCGCGGCTTTGACAGCGGGCGCCGATGGCTTCATGGCCAAAGACGCGGCCCGGGCGACGCTGTTGCAGGCGTTTGACCGGCTGCTGGCGGGCGAGACGGTGGTGCCCGAGGGCTATGTGCCCCCCGCGGCCGACGCGCTGACCGAGGATGCCCAGGTGATCGAACGGCTGCGCACGCTGACGCCGCGCCAGGCCCGCATCCTGGATCTGGTCTGTGCGGGCAAGCTGAACAAGCAGATCGCCTACGACCTGTCGATCTCGGAGACCACGGTCAAGGCGCACGTGACCGCGATCCTGCGCAAGCTCTCGGTGTCCAGCCGCACGCAGGCGGTTCTGGTCGCGCAGAAGGCCCAGTTCTCTTCTGTCTTGCGCGAGTTGTCGGAACGGGCTTAGCTTCCACCAGAAGGATGTTACATCCACTGGGAGGAAGATTTGGGCGTTGCCACGCCGATGGCTGCGCTCGGCACCGCAACCGGAACGGCGCAGGGGCTTGTCCCCAGCGCCAGCGCCCCCGCTCGGGATAAGGCGCGCACGGTTGCTCTGCTTGCCGAAGCGCTCGGCTGCGGCCCCTTCGCGGCGGTCGTCTTTTTTGCGTCGGAGAAGGCCGACTTTCCGCGGCTGAGCCGGGCCATGGCGCGGCGCTTTCCGGGCGCCGACGTGCTGGGCTGCACCACGGCGGGCGAGATCGACCGCAACGGCTATAGCGAGGGACAGGTCGTCGCCTTTGCGCTGCCGCGCAGCCACTTCACCACTGCCGTTGCCTCGATCGAGACGCTGTCGATGCTGGACCGCAGCGAAGCGGCCCGCGCGGTCCTCAGCGCGCGCCACCAGGTCACGGCGGCCGAGCCGGGCTGGGGCTATGCCTTTGCCATGCTCATGGTCGACGGGCTCAGCCGGGCCGAGGACCGGCTGGTCGCCTCGATCATTCCAGCGCTCGGCACCACGCCGCTGTTCGGGGGGTCGGCCGGCGACGGTCTCAGTTTCGGCCGCACGCGCGTGCTGTCCGGCGGGCGCTCGGGCAGCGACCGCGCCGCGGTGCTGATGGTGCGCACCCGCTGCCCGGTCAACGTGTTCCGCTTCGACAGTTTCCGCCCCACCGGGCGGCGCATGGTGGTCACCGGCGCCGACCCCGCGCGTCGACTGGTCACCGAGCTGAATGCCGAACCCGCGGCGCTGGAGTATGCGCGCATCGTCGGCAAAGACCCGGTGCAGCTCTCGCCCTTCACCTTTGCCGCCAACCCGGTGGTCATCCGGCTCGGCGGCCAGCAGTACGTGCGCGCGATCCAGAAGGTCGAGCCCAACGGCGATCTGACCTTCTTCTCGGCGATCGAGGAAGGACTGGTGCTGACGGTGGCCGAGCCCACCGACATGGTACCGCACCTCGACGCCTCGCTCACCGGGCTCGGCCATGCGCGCAAACCGGCGGCGATCATCGGCTGCGACTGCATCCTGCGACGGCTGGAGGCCGAGCAGAACCAGTCGATCCGCGATGTCTCGGCCGTGCTGTCGCGCCACGGCGTCGTCGGCTTTTCGACCTATGGCGAGCAGCACAACGGCGTGCACGTGAACCATACGCTGACGGGCGTGGCGATCTACCCGCCGGGGACCGCCTGATGCCGAGCTTCGACGAGGCCGCGACGCCGCTGGTACCCGACGAGGGCGACCTCGTCCGCGAGAACGCCAAGCTTCGCCGCATCGTCGATGTGCTGATGGCCCGGGTCGAGGCCAAGACCGACGAAGAGACCTCGGCCTTCTCGCATTTCGAGACCGCGATCACGCTGGAGCGCCGGGTCAAGGCCCGCACCCGCGATCTGGAGGAGGCGCTCGAGCTTCTGAACGTCACCAACGCGCGCCTGGCGGCCGCGATGCGCGAGAGCGAGCGCGCCAACCGCGACCTGACCGACGCGCTGGAGGCGTTCGACGAGGGCTTCGCGATGTTCGACGCCCACGACGTGCTGCGCCGGCGGAACAGCCGCTTCGTCGCCTTCGCGCCCGATATCGCCGAGCGCGTGCGCCCGGGGATCCGGTTCGAGGAGTTCGTGGCGTTGATGGCGGCCAGCGATCACCTGCGCCTGCCGCCCGGCTACGACCGCCAGAGCTGGTGCACCACGCGCCTAGCCGCCCACGCCAAGCAGCGCGTGAACTTCAACGCGGAACTGATCGGCGACCGCTGGGTGCGCGTCAGCGAACAGCGCACCGTCGACGGCGGCACGACCGTTCTGCACAGCGACGTCACCGACACCGTGCGCATCGAGCGCGAGGAGCGCGACAAGCTGCTGGACAGCCAGGCGCGGATCGTGCGCGCGACGCTGGACCATCTGGACCAGGGCGTGGCGGTGTTCGACGACCACGCCCGGCTGGCCGGCTGGAATGCGCGGCTGCAGATGCTGCTGTCGCCGCCGCTGGCGCTGCTGCGTCGCGGTGCGCGGTTCGACCGGATCGTCGAGGTGCTGGCCGCCGATTTCGTCGAGCGCGGCAGCATCGGCGGCATGCGCCACACGCTGTCGGCCTGGGCCGGCGGACACAGCCAGCGCGGGCCGCTGCGGCTGGAGCTGGAGGCCGCCAACGGCACCATCCTGTCGCTGCACGGCGACGGCATGGCCGAGGGCGGGTTCATCGTGTCGCTGACCGACGTGACGGCCGAGCGTGCGGCGACCGCGGCCCTGGCCCGCGCCAACGAGACGCTGGAGAGCCGCGTCAGTGCCCGTACCGCCGAGCTGGCCTCGGCGCGCGATGCGGCGCTGCGCGCCAACGCGTCCAAGACGCGGTTCCTGGCCGCGGCCTCGCACGACCTGTTGCAGCCACTGAATGCCGCCAAGCTCTATGTCACCTCGCTGGCCGACATGGCGCTGGACGAGCCCCAGCGCGGCGTGACCGAGCGGGTGCGTCGGGCGCTGGGCTCGGTCGAGGGGCTGCTGGGCACGCTGCTCGACATCTCGAAGCTGGATGCCGGCGGGGTCCGGCCGCAGGTCGTCGAGATCCCGCTGGAGCGGCTGTTCGAGGCGCTGCGCTCGGACTTCGGCCACGTCGCCGCGCGCAAGGGGTTGGCGTTGCGCGTACTGCCGACCTCGGCCGTGGTGCTGAGCGACCCGGGCTATCTGCAGCGGGTGCTGCAGAACCTTGTGTCCAATGCCATCCGCTATACCGCCGAGGGGCGTATCGTGGTGGGGCTGCGCCGGGTGGGCGAGGACGCGCGCATCCTGGTCGGCGACACCGGATGCGGCATCGCCGAGGATGACCAGCGTGCGGTGTTCGAGGAGTTCCGCCGTCTGGCCAATGCGCAGGCGGCCGCCGGCGACGACCTGCCCGGCATGGGGCTGGGCCTGGCCATCGTCGAGCGCGCGTGCCGCATGCTGAACCACGAGCTGACGCTGACCAGCCGTCCCGGGCGCGGCAGCCTGTTCGGCGTGTCGTTGCCGCTGGTCCGCGTGGGCCATGCTCCGCCCGCCTCGGCCCGCATGGCGGCCGACCGGGTGGCGCCCGATCTGGAGGGCGCCATCGTGATGGTGGTGGAGCCCGACTGCCAGGGCCGCGAGGCGATGGTCCACATGCTGGAGGGTTGGGGTGCGAGCGCCGTTGCCGCAGCCTCGAGCGCCGAAGCGGCCGGGCTGATTTCCGAGCTGGACGTGGCACCCGACGTGGTGATCGCCGAGCACCGGCTCGCGGGCGAGGACGACGGTCTGTCGCTGATGGCCCGACTGCGCCGCGAGCACCCGGACTTTCTGGGCATCCTGACCGCCAGCGCGCGGCCGCGGGCGCTGCGCGCCGCGGCGGCCGAGGCGTCGCTGTTCGTGCGCACCAAACCGGTGGACCCCGACGATCTGGCCGCACTGCTGCTGGGCCGCGTCGCCGCGCGCCGGGGCGACTGACGGCGCCTCCGACCAAACGGAATCGCGGCTGGTCGCCGCGATGCTCGGTTGCCGGGAAACGGCGGCGGCGGCGGTGCGTCGCTCAGGCGTTCCGGGGGCCGCAAGGGGGAAGGGGTGGGCTGAGAGAAGCCCCGAGGGGGCTTCATACCGAGCGTGTGCGGGTGTCGGGGCGCGTCAAGGACACGCCGCTGCGCGGTCGCCTCGCGGCGATCCTTGACCCGGCCCGACACCCGCGCATCGCGCGGCGGGTCGGAGCCGAAGCGGGCGGGGGAGCGGGCCGCGGGGAAAGGCGTACGCGCAATCGACACTCGATGTCGCCGGAAACCGTGGGATGTTGCGACGGTCCTGGTGCGCTGTGGCGCGACCATGCGCCCCCCTGGCACCGTCGCTGCCCGTGCCCCGCTGCCCGTGCCCCGATGCCCGTGCCCCGATCCCCGCAACGAGAGCGCCCGTGCCGCCCGCCGCCGCACCGACGCTGGACGATCCCGGCGCCGACGGGCCGTTTGCCCGCCGCGCGCGCGCCGAGACGTCGGCGCGGACCCCCTCGGCCGGTCGGTCGGTGTCCGAAGGGCTGTCGGGCGTATCCTGGCGACTGGCGGAGGACAGCTTGGTGATCGACCGTGCGGCTGGGCGGGCAAGGGCGGGTGCCGGACCCCGGCGTGCGATCGGGATCGACGGTCGGTCGACCCGCCGAGGGGCGCTGGATCGAGCGGTCGCGGTCGGGGGCGCGGTCGCGGTTGGGGTCGCGGTCGGGGGCGCGGTCGCGGTCGGCATCCTCGCGGTCCGGCCGGGCGGGGCGCGGCATCGCGCGCAGGTTCGCCTGGCATGAGTGCCGCGTGGACACGCGGCGAGGCTTGCCGTGCGGCGGCCGAGCCAGCGCTGGCGGTCGAGGGCATCAGCCACCGGTTCGGCGCTGTCCAGGCGCTGGATGCGGTGTCGCTGACCGTGCCCGCGGGTCGGGTGACAGCGCTGGTGGGGATCAACGGCGCCGGCAAGACCACGCTTTTCAACCTGGTCACCCGGCTCTACGCCGCGCGATCCGGGCGCATCGCGGTCTGCGGGCACGAGCTCGCCCGCACGCCCCGCGCCGCCCTGGCCGCCATGGGCGTCGTGTTCCAGTCGCGCGCGCTGGATCCGACGCTGACGGTGCGCCAGAACCTCGCCTACCGCGGTGCGCTCTACGGCATGCCGAGGCGGGCGGCGCTGACCGCCGGCGGCGCGGCGCTCGAGCGGCTGGGGCTGGCCGACCGGATGGCGACGTCGCTGCGCGCGCTCTCGGGCGGACAGGCGCGGCGGGTCGAGATCGCGGCGGCGCTGATGCACGCGCCGCGGCTGCTGTTGTGCGACGAGGCGACGGTGGGTCTGGATCTCGCCAGCCGCCGCGCGCTGGTCGCTGACATCCACCGGCTGGCGGCGGATACGGGTGTCGGCGTGCTCTGGGCCACGCATCTGATGGACGAGGTCGAACCCGGCGACCGCACCGTCGTGCTGCACCGGGGCCGGGTGCTGGCCGAGGCCGAGGCCGCTGCACTGGCGCCCGACGGCGATATCGGCGCTGCGTTTCTTGCGCTGACGGCGCAGGCCGATGCCTGACCGGTCGAGCCCCGCGCCGCCCAACGCCGCGGGGCCCGACGCGGCACGGCCCGACGCCGCAAGGCCCGACGCCGCGCGGCCCGACCCTGCGCCGCCCGACCCTGCGCCGCCCGCCACTGGGGGCGCGGTGCGCGGGCGCCCTCAACCCGGGCATCACGTCCGCGACCGGGCTGTCGCCGAAGGCGACGGACCCGGTGCCTGGGTCGCCTGTGCAAGCGGGATCCTCTGGCGCGAGGCGCTGCGCTTTGTCCAGCAGAAGGAGCGCTTTCTCTCGGCGCTCGTTCGCCCGCTGATGTGGCTGTTCATCTTTGCGGCGGGCCTGCGCTCGGTGATCGAGCTCACGGTGCAGGAGCCCTATGGGAGCGCCATCGCCTACGAGGTCTACATCCTCCCAGGGCTCTGCGCGATGATCCAGCTGTTCCAGGGCATGCAATCCTCGCTCTCGATGGTCTACGACCGCGAGACGGGGGCGATGCGCGCGCTGTTGATCGCGCCCTTTCCGCGCTGGTTCCTGCTGGCGGCCAAGCTGGCGGCGGCGGCGGCGGTGTCGGTCCTGCAGGTCTATGCGTTTCTGGCCATCGCCGCGCTCTACGGCATCCGCCTGCCGGCAGTCGGCTATCTGACGGTGCTGCCGGCGCTCATCGTCTCGGGGCTCATGCTTGGGGCGATCGGGCTGTTTCTGTCCTCGGCGATCCGAAAGCTGGAGAACTTTGCGGGCGTGATGAACTTCGTGATTTTTCCGATGTTCTTCGCCTCCTCGGCGCTCTATCCGCTGTGGCGCATGGCCGAAGGCTCGCCGCTGTTGGCCGACATCGCCGCTGCCAACCCGTTCACCTATGCCGTCGAGCTGATCCGCTTCGCGCTCTATGCAGAGCTCGAGCCGATGTCGCTGGCCGTGGTCGTTGGGGTGGGTGCCGGTTTTTTCGCCGCCGCCTCGCTGGCCTACGACCCGGGCGCGGGGCTGATGCGCCGGCGCTGAGCCGCGGGGCCGTCGCCGGGGTGGGGGCCGGCCGGCGGGACGACCGACGCGGATTGGAGTCGCACATGGGTGATCGACATGGTAGTGCTGGCGCATCGAAGCGGGCTGATACCGCGGACAGAGGAGGAAAGACTATGGCGTGGACGACCCCTGTGATCGACGAGATCTCCTGCGGGATGGAGATCAACATGTACTTCCCGGCCGAGGAAGACCGCGAGACGCTGGTCTGATCCAGGCCATCCTCCAGCGGCCCAGGCCGCCGGACGGCACACGCCGCCCAGGGCCATCGCCACTGGGCGGCCCCCATGCCCCACTTATGATGGACCAGGGCGGCCTTGGCGCCGGCCCAGCGGCCGTGCCGATCAAGGCGCGCGTCGGCGGCATGGTGCGATGTTCAGGCGCAGGCCGCGGCAGTCCCGGCGGCGCCGACATGCGGGCGGGCCGAGGCGGTCAGGCAAAGATCTCGGCGGCTTCGCGGTCGGCCACGCCTTCCCTCAGCGCGCGCAGGCCCCAGTACAGCGCCGAGGCGACCGCGCCATAGCCGATCCAGCCGATCAACTCGCCCAGCGTACCGCTGATCAGGATGACAGCGACCGCGGTCGTGCCGGGTGTCATCAGCCGCTCGCCGACGAGACTGCCGATACCCACGATGTTGGCCACGATCTCGATCACCAGGATCGCCACGAAGGCCGATCCGGCCAGCGACCAGCGCCGCCCCTCGCTCAGCGACCAGGCGCGCGGGATCGAGGACATGAAGCGCCCCTCGGCCATCACCGCCGGCAGCGCGGGCGCCAGCGATACCGCAGCCCACACCATGAACGGGATCGACAGCAACGCGCCGATGCCCCCTACGGCAGGTCCGATGGCGTAGAGCATCGTGAACAGCAGAGCGACGGGCAGGACGACGATCGTGAACACCGCCAGCGCGACCAGCGTCAACGCCGGCAACCGGCGCAACGCGGCCAGCACCGCGCCGCCCAGGTCGGCGGGCCGGTCGGCATAGGCGTTGCCTGCGATCACGCACATCGCGCCGTAGCTGTGCATCAGGCCCAGCATGCCCACGCAAAACAGCAGGATGGCGCTGAGCGGGATGTCGCCGCCCGCGAACGGGTCGTCGCTGCCGGTCTGCCAGGCAAAGACGAAGCCCGCGGCGGTGAGCATCAGCACCGGCGCCAGCGCCGTCAGCGCCATCGGCAGCCAGGCGCGGCCCAGGATGCGGATCACGTCGGCAAACAGCGCCGAGATGGCGTAGCTGGCACCGGGCACCGGCGCCGCCCCGTCCGTGGTCGTCCCGTTCGCGCCCGGCCCGCCCGCAGCCTTGCCGCCTGCGCCCGGCCCGCCCGCGCCCGGCCCGCCCGCGCCTGGCTCCTTTGCGATGTCGACCATTGCGCCGCCTCCTGCACTGCCGCGGCCTGCGGGCCCGCGCGCGCCTGACCCTTAGCTGAACACCTCGGCGACGGTGTCGTCCAGCGCGCCTTCCTTGATCTCGCGCAGGCGCGCATAGGCAGCGCCCATGCCCGTGCCCAACAGCACCATCGGCGGCGCGGTCGAGAGCCCTCCGACCAGTGACGCGTAGACCGTGGTCACGATGTCGCGCTCGTAGGTCGGCAGATCCAGCATCAGCGGATCGAGCAAATCGATCGCCAGGCCGGCGAGCCCGCCCAGCACGATGCCAAGACCGACGGCGATCAGCGTCATCGCCGCTGCCACCACGCCCAGCCCCATCGCGTGGCCCTTGCCCAGCGCCACGCCGCGCAGGATGCCGCGCAGACCCTTGCGCTCGATCACCACCGCCGGCAGCACCGGCATCAGCCGCGCCATCAGCGTCAGCAGGATCAGACCCACCAGCACCAGGCAGAGGACCAGCACGCCGAACAGACCGATGATGGCGCCCAGCCCCTCGCTGAGCGCGTAGAGCATCACGAAGCCGGCGCCCACGACCGCGATCACGGGCAGCGCACAGGACACCGGGCTGAGCAGGGCGGCGCGATAGGCCGCCAGCGCCGTGTCCCGCCCGCCGGCGATGCGCGTGTGGGTAATCCGCGCCACGGCGCCCATGGCGATGCCGGCGCCCCCCAGGCCCACCAACGCCGCGATGCCAATCGCGAGGAACGTAACGATTTCGTCGCGGCCGTTCGTGCTCTGCGTGAAGATGGCGATAAAGGCGCCGAGCGAGGCCGGAAAGGGCAGCAGCGTCGGCAGCCACAGCGAGAACGGGCGGCGCAGCGCCGTGCCGAAGGCGCGCGCCATGACCTGCGCCACGCCAAAGGGCTCGTCGGCGGCAGCCGGGGCGACGGGGGCGGTGGGGGCGGCGGCTCTCATGCGAACACCGCGGCGATCTCGGCGTCCGCCGGCGCGTCGCAGAGCGCCCGGAGCCGCCGGTAAAGACGCGCGGCGAATACTATCGAGAGCGTCGCCGGCGCGGCATAGACCAGCGGCTCCAGCATCAGCGCGGCCCAGGGCTCCCAGCGCAACACCATGCGAAACAGCAGCTGCTCGAACAGGAAGCCGGCCACGACCAGCGGCAGGAACAGGATCGACGAGACCAGCGCGACGGGCCAGCGGTAGCCCTTGGTGAGCGCCGCACTGCGTGCGAGCGCGTCCCAGCCCCGCCGCTCGACCGCGACGGCGGGGATGGCCACGGCCAGCAGGCCGAGGACCCAGAACGCCGGGATGACCGCCAGCGCAAAGCCCAGCAGCAGCGCGACCGTCATCGCGGCCGAGACCAGGGCCGCACGGGGCAGCAGCACCAGCGCTCCGCCCCAGGCGGCCAGCAGTCCGGGCGGCGCCGTGTGGGTCCGGCCTCCGGTGTCGCGGTCCGGGCCGTGGACCATCAGCACGACCGCGATGCCGCCCACCGCGCCCGCGATCAGGTAATGCGTCAGGGTCGCCGCAACGCCCCAGGCGCCGTAGTCGGCCATCAGCACGGTGCGCGCCCCGAAGACAGCGCCGGTCAGCGCCGAGCCGATGGCGTCGGGCACCAGCACCGCGGCGGTGAGCGGCACGAAGGCCGCGGCGTACTGTTCGAGACTGTCGTTCAGCACCGCGGCAACGCCGAGCGGTGGCAGGGCAGCGTGCGCGGTCCGGGCGGTTTCGGCGGTCTGGGTGCCATCGGCCATCCACTGTCCTCCGCTCGTCCGCTGCCGCGTGCCGACGGCGCCCGGTGCCGGGTCGCTGCGGTCGTCCGTCGCCGATGCAACGCAGCGGCGGGCAGGCTCCGGCGTCGCCCCGGCGCGCTGCCCCGGCGCGCGATGCCCCGACGCGCGCTGCCCCGGCGCGCGATGCCCCGACGCGCGATGCCCCGACGCGCGATTACACCCCATCATCGTGCCGAAACCGCGGCAAGGCCCGCGTGTGGCGGCGTGGTCACGTCTCGGCGGCTTGCCGGCGGCCCTGGACGGCGCGCATCAGCTTGCCGGTGGCCTCGGGCGGCGCGGATCTGCTCGCGGGCGGCCTCGGGCGGCGCGGTTCAGCCGCCGTTGCCGGCCGACGCGGGCGTCTCGCGGTGGTGCTTGTCGGCGCGCCGGTCGCCCATCAGCTGTCGGCTTTCCAGATGCATGCGCTGCGCGGCGTAGAAGTCGCGCAGGAATGCCTTGTGATCGCGCGGGGGCACCGCATCGGCATAGTCGATCCGGGTACGGATGCGCTCGACGATCAGCGCCAGCGTGCCGTCCTGGCGGGCGCGCGCCTCGATGTTCATGTCCGCGCGCTCCGAGGCGTGGAGCACCTTCTCCAGCGTCTGCAGCTCGAACGCGCCGTAATGGTCCAGCTGGTGGGGATGAAAGCTAAAGCGCGCCGCGGGGGCGGCCGCCAGATCCGGCATCAACAGCGCCACGGGTTCCTGCACCACATAGGTGCCGGCCACCAGATCGCCCAGCCGCTGGCGCCGCCGGTTGGTGAGCGGCACGGCCAACAGGATGCCGACCCAGACCATCAGGATCAGCGTCGTGATCGGGTCCAGCTCGCTGACCACCAGCAGCATGGTGCCCGGCACGAAGATCTCGGCCTCCTTCATCAGATTGCGCAGCACCACGGCATAGGGCGCCAGCGACCGGCCATCGACCGACACCACGCGCAGCTTGAGCAGCTTTTTGCCGAAGGTGCGACCCGACCACAGCAGCTCGGTCAGCACGTAGTAGGGCGCCCGGATGAAAAAGAAGACCAGCGCCCAGATCGTGACCAACAGCGTGAACGGTGCGTCGATCAACAGATCCAGCGTGCCGACCAGCGAGATCGCGAACACCGTGCCCAGCAAAATGTCGATGATCTGGGCGCCGAGGCGCGCGCCGACGGTCGAGACCTCGAAGTACAGCGGCACGCCCTCGGGCGGGACGATCTGCGAGCGGTCGGTG